>NZ_JBFAHW010000074.1:0-50002 GCF_040654355.1 Streptomyces sp. NPDC050704
CCGGCCTCGGGCCCGTCTTCACGTCCGGCCCCGGGTCCGTCTTCACGTTCGGCCCCGGGCCCGTCTCCACGTTCGGCCTCGGGCCCGTCTCCGTGTCCGGCCCCGGGCTCGCCTTCGTGTTCGGCCACGGGCCCGTCTCCACGTCCGGCCCGTGGCCAGCCTTCGTGTCCGGCCTCGCGTCCCGCTCCGGGTTCACGATCGGGAGCGGGTCCACCTCGAACCGCCGCTCCTCCGCCACGCCCAGCGGCTGCCGGCTGGTGGCCAGGATGCGCAGTCCCGGGGCGGCGGCCAGGAAGGTCTCCGCCATCCGGGCGCACGCCCCGACCAGGTGCTCGCACGAGTCGAGGACCAGCAGCAGCTCCTTGTCGGCGAGCCATTCGGCGACCACTTCCTCGGCGGACCGGGTGGTCCGGTCGGCGAGGCACAGTTCCTCGAGCACGGCGATCCCGAGGAGCGTGGGTTCCCGGAGCGGCGCCAGCGGCACCACCCACACCCCGTGGGGGAACGCCCGTCTCATCCGATCGGCGGCCCGCAGCGCCAGGCGGGACTTGCCCACTCCGCCGACCCCGGTCAGCGTGACCAGCCGGGAGGTTTCCAACAGGCTTTCGACGCCCCGGAGTTCGGACCTCCGCCCCACGAAGCTCGTCGACTCGGCCGGCAGGTTCCCCGTCCGCTGCCCGTGTCCGGTTCCGGCCACGACGCACCTCCGGTCCTCGTGCGGTCCTCCCGCGACCGCCCCAGTCTGTTCCCGGAACCGACTGGGACGGTGCTATTGCCGCAAAGGGCCATCAGGGCCGCGAAGAGTGCGATACCGGCGCCCGCCCAACAGGCCCGGCGGACCGATTCGGCGAAGCCGCGCCGGTCGGCCGAGCCGCGCGGCCTGAACGAGGACACGTTCGCGGCCCTTCAGTCGAGCAGCCGAGTCAGTCGAGACAGAACTCGTTGCCCTCGATGTCCTGCATCGGGATGCAGGACTCGTCCACGCCATCGGCATACAGCGTTTGCACGTGCACCGCGCCGAGCGCGACCAGCCGTGCGCACTCGGCCTCGAGTGCGGCCAGGCGCTCTTCGCCCACGAGCCCGGTGCCGATCCGCACGTCAAGATGCACCCGGTTCTTGACGACCTTGCCTTCGGGGACGCGCTGGAAGAACAGTCGCGGGCCCACACCTGAGGGGTCACCGCACGCGAACGCCGCACCCTGACGCTCGGGCGGCAACGAGCGATCGTAATCGCCCCAAGTAGCAAACCCCTCCGGCGGAGGCGGTACGACATATCCCAACACCTCGCACCAGAAGCGAGCGACGCGCTCAGGATCCGCACAGTCGAAGGTGACCTGGAACTGCTTGACCGATGCCATCGGGCCACCGTAGTAGCGCGTGCTGTTCACCGAGCCCCCGGGGTGTCACCGCCGCGCGAGTCGAGGTCTCGCGGCCGCGGTGACGGCCAGGCCCGTGCCGGAGCAGAAGCGGCGTCGCGCCGGACAGCTCCGGCGCCGGTGACGCCCGTTGTGCAAGCCCGGGACCTTCAGCCCCGGGTCGTTGGCAGGAGATCCGCGGCCGTGACGCGATGGAGGTGTATCAGCACGTCGAACTGGCGCCCGAGCGAGGTTTGGTAGGGATCTTCCGGCCAGGCGTTCCCGATGGAGCGGGTCAGCCGCTTCGCCGTCAGCCAGTCTCGCGTCGGCTCGGGCACGGCCCGCAGATCGAAGTAGTAGTCCCGGCGTGAGACGCGCTCCAGCACCTCCTCATTGCTGCCCGCGCCCAGTGGCTCCACGGAGAAGCGGCGGTAGGGCTCGTCCGGATCCGTCAGATCCATCGCGTTGAACGAGCCCTGCCCGAAGGTGTACCCGATGTTCACGTAATCGGCCCCGACCGCCTGGCGTATGAACTCGCCCTGGGTCTTCGGATACTGCTCAGGGTTGTCGGACTCGTAGGAGACATGGCCGTTGTGGGCCGACAGCAGCATCCGGTGGCCGGTGTGCCGCTGCCACCACACGGTGTTCTCCGCCATGATCCGGTCGCGGTAGAGCATGGCCCGAGCGATCTTCTCCGGGTCGGAGAAGTCGTAGTACGCGTAGAGGGTGCCGGTCTGGGAGATGGCCCTGGCGTGCTGGAGGACCCACTCGTACGCCCGCCGGTCCCCGTCCGGCGCCTGCGCCTGAAGCAGCCCGTAGGCGCGCCGCACATCCGCCGCCATCCGCTCGCGCTCGGCGATGGGCTTGGCCATGTGCTCGTTGACGGTCTCCTCCACGCTCCCCGTCGGCCGGAGCTCACGGTAGAGGCGGCGGAACTCCGGCAGCAGCTCGGGGTGGTGCGCGGACACATAGTCCGTGACCTCGTCGAAGAGCTCAGGTCCCGCGTAGCCGTTGTCCTCGCCCATGAACTGCACGGGGTGGCCGGGGTGACGGACGTTGTGGGCGCGCATCCACCTCAGCAGATCGAGGTACTCGCGGGTGTTCCATATCCGGTACGAGCTCTGGAACTCCTCCCGCATGATCTTCTCCGGGTCGCCCTTCCCGTACAACACGTAGTCGTTGAGGACCAGGCCGGTGGACCAGGGCGCCTCCAGTGCGAAGGTGGTGAAGCCCTTCTCCTCGACGAGGTACCGGAAGACGCGGTGCTTCATCGTGAAGAACTGCCGGGAACTGTGCGTGGCCTCACCCAGCCCGACGATCTTCGCCGAGCCGATCATGCGGCCGAGCGGGCGCAGCTGGCCGCCGGGGGCGCCGGGCTCCGTGGAGCGCAGCGGCTCCGCGACGCGCGCCAGTTCGCGCACCGGATCGGTGGTGGTCACCGCGTTCGCGTGCGCCGACCGGGCGGTGACCGTCAGCGTGCCGGCCCCGAGCGTCAGCGCCAGCAGGAGCAGCAGTAACCGATGCAATCGATGTGATCTGTCCAATACAGGCATGGATCAAGGCTGCCGATGGGCGGCAGCTCCCGGACAGCCGGCCATCTTCAGTCTCTTTCCGGGGGATAACCACAGGTCGGCCGTAGAACAGATGCCGCTGAGTGCCCAGAGAAGACCGAGACGGCCTGCCCCGATGGCCACGGAAGAGACTGGGACCGCCCAGGCATGACTGAGACAGCGCAGGGCGGTTGTCCTGTCTCAATCGATCTGAGGCAGATCGACGCGTTGACCAGGGGTGCCCCAGATGGGCTGAGACGGATGGGCTCGATTCGTCTCAGTCCATCTGGGGCAGTTGGTCTGTTTCCGAGTGGCTCATGCTGGAGTAGTTCACCCTGGCAGGGTCATTCGTCTTGGACCCGCATGTTGTTGATGGCCGCTTGAAGCTGGAGCCACGTCGGATCTGTTATGGATGCCGTGTTGATCGTTGCCAGGTCGTCCGAATCCCAGGTGGTGACTCCGTCAGTGAGGACCAGATCGGTCTCCAGGTCGGCATCGTCAGGAATCTCGGAAGTTGCGTCCAAGAATGCCGTGACTGCGGCCTGAGGCGTGGTGTCGTTGGCGCTTTCAGCCTTGGCGGAGACGGTGTCCGCGGACAGAAGCACGAGGTCGCCTGCTTTGCTGGCGATGACGAGTTCACTTGCCGCCGTGCGGCCCAGCGCGGACACCGGGGAGCCTGCCAGCACGTCGTGCTCCATCGCGGCCGGTGCCTCGATGTCGACCTCGATGAGGGCTCCGGTCGGAGTTCCGACCCAGAGCACGCCGTGCCGAGTTCCGAAGGCGATGTTGTGGCGTGACCATGCGCGCATCTGGTCGAGCCACTCTTGCGGATAGGGGTAACCCGGGCTGGGTTCACCGAGAGAGGTTGCGAAGGCGCGGCGGAGGGAGGGGAACTCGAAGACGTCCAGTGAGTTGCCGTATGCGTTGCCACGAATCGCGAGATGGCGTCCATCAGGGCTGAAGATCGGAGTCTCGTAGCCGTCGGCGTCCAAGATCAGCGCGTGTCGCAGCAGGCGCATCGCTGTGGGTGCCGTGTCGAGGCCGGCCCGGGCGAAGAGCGCGAGTGTCGCTCCCTGATCGCTGGCGAGCGTGGCCACGAGGCCACCGCCGGGATGCTCTGTGACGCCTGTGTCCCAACGCGGGCCGGCGCTGACGGCCCCCGAGGTGAGGTCTAGGACATCGGAGCGTTCCCATGCGTCGTCTTCACCGTCCGACGACGGCGACGCCCACAAAGTGTGGCCATCTGGGCTGAACGCCAGGCTGTCGTAGTGGGCAGCGGGCGGCAGGTGGTCCAGTTCGGGCTGTCCGGATGGTTTCCACTGCGCCACTGTGCCCTCGCTGGCCACCATGAGTAGCGGCTGGTGAGGATGCCATGTCACGGCGGGCGTCCGTTGGGATCGCGCCCAACCAAAGGCCTCGCCGTAGACAGCTGAGTCGGCGCCAACTGAACCGAGTTCACGTAGCTGTCCTGCGTCACAGGCCCAGATACCGACCGCAGGGCGTTGCGAATCCAGGTAGGCGAACAGCGGAAGTCGTGGATGGCAAACCAACCGCTCGACAGGGTGCCCGCCATTGATCCGCGCGCGTGCGACGACCTCGACATGAGTCATCCGGACACCGTAGTTCTCGGTGTTCTGGGGTCAGTATCTGGGCTGGGGCAGTGGGCATGTGCGGAGGTCCGTTCGGAGGCGCTTGGTGAGGCGTCTGGTGGTTTCCTCATGGAGGAGAACGGTGAGGATGTCCCACTTATTGAGGTGCTGGGCCATGTTGTAGTGGTTGGCCCGGTCGCGAAGCCACTGGATGAGAGGGTCGTCGAGGCCGTCGGGATCGAAGCCTTTGATGATGTGGCGACGGCTGACTTCACGGACGAAGGGAGCGAGACCTCCCTTGCGTAGACCGGTTCGTTCCCAGTGGTCTGATGCCAGTAGCCCGGACAGGCGGATGATTTCTGGATGGAATCCTGCGGCGAAGGCGAGGTCAGCGGCTACTGGTTCGCCCGAAGGGCGGGTCAAGGAGGTCAGGCGGTGCGTGATGGTCTCCCGAGGGCCGAAGGTGCTCCGCTCTTTCCAGGTGGAGAAGATCTTCGTGGCATCGGCGAATGCGAGGCTGACCCAGCGGCGGCCGTGCCGGTTGATCAGGTTGTGGTGGTGGCGTTGAGCCTGGGCGGTGGCCGGCAGCGGGGAAAGGTCGACCTGATCAGAAGGCTCACTGCAGCCTTCGCCGATCCAGAGCAAGTGGCGGAGACAGATGTTGCGGTCGTGCGTCATCCAGCAGGTCACGCGGGCGTCGATGCCCGCTCGGCGGGTGCAAAATCGGCAGGCGGGCCGCTGCGGGACATGCCCGTCGACCAGCGGTCGGTCTATGAGCCCGGGAGTATCGGTGTAGCGCTGCCCGATGAACTCCGGGAGCGCGAGCGTGAGGTGTTGTTCGGCGTAGCCGGTGATGACGGCCAGCGGGGCTCGGAGCGCGGTAGCCGGGGTCTTCTTGAGCATCCGGACGTCGAGGAGGGCCCGTACTTCCTCGACGGGCAAGTGGTTCGCAACGGCGAGTCGGGTCAGCAGCGACTCGACCGTCTCGTCGCGAAAGAGCGGGACAGTGCGGGGGAGTCGACGGCCGGGTGGCATCAGCTGTCCTGGGCCTTGAGCCGCAGTCGGATGGTGGACTGGCTGACGGTGACGTCGTACTCGTTCATGAGCCGGGTCCAGATCTGCCGCGGGCGGCATCCTTGGTCGGCCATCGAAGCGATCAGTACTTCAACGTGCGGAGGCACTCTGGCCGGTGACTTTGTCGGTGTGCGGCTGGGCGGGACGTCCTGAGTGAGAAGCAGCCGGAGCGTGCGTGAACTGACTCCGTGATGGCGTTGTAGCAGCGGTAGCGGGGTTCCGTGGGCGGCTTCCTCGCGCAGGTTGCGCAGTTGACCGACGCGGGAGCGGGGCCAGGTGATGAGGGCGGGAGCCGGTTTGCGGCGGCCGCGTGGTGAGCTGGCGTCCGCGAGAGCGTGCTGTAGCGCCTCGGAGGTGTGGCCGGTGAGCGCGGCGAGCCGGGGAAGTTGGGGTTTGCCGAACCAGTTGGGTGGACCGCAGAGGAACCCGTGCAGATAGCTGGGGGTGAGGTGGTTCGCGCGGGCGAGCCGCAGGATGTAAGAGTCTGTGCTCTCCCCCAGGCGGGGGCGAAGTGCCATGGGCAGTCGGCGAAGCGGCGGTGTCATGGCTGCTGGACCTTCGCCTGGGACATCCTGAGGTGCCGGTCCGCTTCGGCGGCGACCGGAAGAGGGATGGCCTCGATCCCTGCCCGCGTGATGGTTTCGGTGTTGCTGAGGATGGCTGCCAATGCGGCCCCGCGGATGACGTGGGACAGGACTCCGATCATTCCTCCGGTGTGCGCGTGCAGCCAGTCGCTCAAGTTCAGCAGGGATCCGGGCTTGAGCCGGTGGAGCCAGAGATTGTCCTCGAAGGTCTTGACGAGGCCTTTCCAGACCGGACCACGGGGGAATGCGGTGGTGCGGATCGGCGTGAAGCGTCCGGCGATTTGAGTGCCGCGGGTGCCCTCGAGGAGCCCGCCGTGTTCGAGGTTGATCCCGGCATAGACGAAGGTGGCGGGGATCCGCTCGGCGAAGTACTTGAGTGTGTCGGACACTTCGGCACCCGTGCGGGTGGCCAGCGAGATGTTGTGGACCTCGTCGACCAGTACGAGGGTGCAGCGGGCATCGATGAGGACGCCGACGACCGACTCGATGATGTCGGTCATGTTGAGCCGGGTGCGGACCGGCAGGCCGAGGAACCGGGCGAACTCGGAAGCGATCATGCGGGCGGTCGCGGCCGGGGGGACGGTCACGTAGAGAGCGGGGATGCGGTCGGTGACGCCCGGATGTTGGACTTGGTCATCGAGCTCGTGCGACTTGCCGAGCTGGGCGATGGCGATGGACTTGCCTGTCCCGGCCGGGCCGGACACCAACAGGCCGTGACGGGCTCCGTGTTCATGTCGGTTCATCAAGATCTGGAGGCGTCCCTGGAGCACGGCGTTCCGGATGGTCGGTGTGTCCACCACGTGCGTGCGGGCGTGATAGTCGAGACGTACTGCCTGGTCTTCCTTGCGCTCTGGCTCGGTGAGGCGCTTGAGCTGGGCGGACGTAAGCCGGTGCGGCGGCGCGGGAGCGTCCGCTACGAAGTCGCGCCAGCCCTCCAGAGTTGTCATCTGCAGTTGGATGTCGGCGTCCCGGTCGAACAACATCCGGGAAGGCGCGGGTGTTTGGTGGTCGGTCATGACCTCCCCCAAGGGTCTTTGCGCGGGTCGAACAGGCCGAGTGGAATGACCTCGGCCGTCTCGCTCGTCTCCTCGTCCGCCGCTGATTCCGGGGCAGTGGGTGCGGGTGGGTGGGGCCGTGGGCAGCAGGCGCTGGCAGTGGCCTGGGTGCGGGCGGCGACACGGCGTTCTCGTCGTCGAGCCCCAGCAGACCGCGGCGTGTCACGGACGCAGCCGTCGCCAGGGCCGTCGGAGATCCGGTTCATCAGTGACATCGCTGTGCGGGCGATCTCATTCTCGGCCGGGTGCGGGCGGCCCTGCTCCGCGAGCGTCTTGCGGGCATGGTTCCAGACAAGATCCCCCATCGGGACCGGAGCGGTGTGCAAGTGCCGCCAGAACAAGGTGATCCACTCCCGGGTGCGAGGATCGCGTACCCAGATGCGGGAGATGTCGTATGGGTCGTAGTGGACATCCCATCGGCGGCCTTTCGGGCCGCCACCCAGATGAGCTCGGCGAAGGTCGTCGAGCTCGGGGCCGTCATAGACACGGTGGTTGACCTTGAACCCGTAGGCGTTGAGGGTCCGGTTCCTGCGTGGCAGCAATTCGACGTATTCCTGCGGGGACAACTTCCTGCGGGGACAACGTCACCGGGACGTGCCCGGCCGCCGCGACCAGCTCGGCGTACTTCTCGTTCGGGCTCAGCGGCCGGCCTGGTGCCCATGCATCCCGCAGTCCGTCGTGCGGCCGGGTCTGCCACTTCGCCACGATCCACTCCTCCAGCAGAGCCTGCAGCTGGTGGATCGACCACACCGCCTCCTTCTCCGGCGCCTTGCCGCGGTGTTCGGTGCTGCGGCCGGTGTGCCCCGGCAGGAACTGCACGAACATCGATCCCACTGATCCCAGGGTCCGTTCGATGTGCGGCTTGTCGGTCGGGGTGTCGGGGTGAGCAGGCTGCCACGAGATCCCCAGAGAGGTGCAGGCCTGGCGGAACGTCTGCGACAAGAAGGCCCGGCCGTGGTCGAACACGATCGTCTCGGGGGTGATCACCGGGACCGCGGCAGCCTGAGCCATCCGCTCGTCCACGTCCAGCAGGGCGTCATAAGGCAGTACCGATCGGCTCATCCCCAGGGCATCCGACCAGCCCGGCCGCATCGGCTCCGGCGTCATCGCCCGAGCCAGCAACAGGGCGGCATCCGCCGCCTTCGTCGTTGGCCGCAGCACCGCCGCCGCCAACGTGCGGGTTGCCAGATCCACCAAGCCGGTCAACTCGCAGGTATCCACCGTGCCGTTGTCGTGCACCACCAGCACGTCCAGAGGCGTCGAGTCGATCTCCATCACCTCGCCCGGACGCGCGACCGTCAGCTGCCCGAAAGCACGGTCGGGACGCTGGGTCAGGGAACGGCGTGTCCGGGCCGACTTCAGCGTGTGCCGCCCTTGCGACACCACGGCCAGCAGTCGATAGAACGTGGCCCGCGACGGCAGCGGCACCACCCCCGCGCCGTGCTCGGCTTCCAACATCCGCTCCAGTCGGTAGCGCAGCACCTCGCCGGAGACCGTCGACCGGTTCGCCTGGGCCGACACCACCTCCTCCAACGCGGCCACCACCCGCGGATCCGCGCGGCCCGTGGCCCGGCCGGGCATCTGCGAGCGCCTGTCCACCAGGCCCGCGACTCCCTCGGCTTCGAACCGGGCCCGAAGGCGTTGCAGTCGCGAGCGGGACACCGGCTGTCCGTGTTCACGCAGTTCGGCGAGTTTCGCCAGCTCTCGCTGGCGCAACGACCGTGTCGCCGGGTCGTACTCCGCACGGACTGGACCGCCGGGATCATCGAGGGCACGGCCGGTGAGCACTTCCACGAGGTGCCACTGCCACCACTGGGCCTGGGCCACCACCTTGTCCGGCAGGCCCTCCAGCACGTCCGCGGCGGGCACCATCGGGCGAACCGCAACGGTGCTGAGCACCTCGAAACCCTCCCCACCCAACAGGTGTGGCAGCAGCACCACCTGGGCCGACCCCGCAACGTCCAGGAGCCGGATCCGTGGCCCGGACAACGCGATCACCGTGTGCTCGGTCCCCGCGAACCGGACCCGGTCACCCACCGACAACAGACGCGGACGCATCACCGTGCCCACCTCCATCCCGCCGCATCCGACCCGGCGTCACCCAGGCCGCCCCCGACAGCAGGGACGAGTGCAGATCCACCGCCAGCTCATGGCGCCAGAGCAGGTGATAGAGCACCGGCAGCACCCGCACCGGATCACCACAGACCTCGGCGCCCGCCATCAACCCGGCGCCCCGCGCGAACACCCGCCGCAAGCGCGGCTGTCTCCTCACGCATCACCCGCGCATGCCGGAACCCCGCCAGCCAGTGCAGATTCGCTGCGAACACCGGATCCAGAGCACCCACCCGCTCGTAATCCCAGCCGACCAGCGTGCACGCCGCCCGTGTGCCGGTGAACTTCACCACATCCCGGTCGTCGATCAACTCGTCCGGCCGGACATCGACCACCACAGCGGTCCCGTCCGAGCGGCGCACGAAGAAGTCCGGCGTGTGCTCGACGGGGCCGGCCTGCCCGTCGCTCCACGCCAAAGCGAACGGCTGGGACCCCATGCCGATCACATCCGGGTCGAAGTCGAAGCGCATGAGGTGATTGCGCTCCTGCCACGACTCGAACGCCACGTGCCCGCCGCAGGTCGCTGCCCAGTACCAGCCCGTGAAGTTCCGCTGCCCGCGATATGAAGGAAACGGCCGGACCGGCTTGCCAGCCTCGAACCGCAGCGGCCACATCACACTCAGCGGCCCGTCCCGCCGGACACCATCCGGACCGATCGTGGTCACCCTGTAGCCCGCTGCGTCCATCCCGGCCCCCACAATCCAGCGCCGACGCGGTACAGGAACCATAGAGAAGGCGGAAAGGCCGTCCCCCAGACTGACTGAGATACGGCGCTACTTGCCCAAGAAGGACTGAGACACAAAGCCAGATGCCCCAGAAAGACCGAGACTGCCCCAGATCCGTTGAGACGGGTCAGGGCGGTCCCGGGCATGACCAAACCGCCCCCATGTACTAGAGTTATCTCGACATCGAGATATCTGCCGAGGCGTGCCGCAGCCGCCCGATCAGTAAGGGTTACCTAACTTAGCCTGACCTTAGCGGATCGGCCAAGAGGGCGTGGCGGCAGGATGCGGTGGTACGCGCACATGAATGAAGGAGACTGTCGTGTCGGCGAACAGCTTCGACGCCCGTAGCACGCTCAGCGTGGGCGACGAGTCGTACGAGATCTTCCGGCTGGACAAGGTGGAAGGCTCGGCCCGCCTTCCGTACAGCCTCAAGGTCCTGCTGGAGAACCTGCTCCGTACCGAGGACGGCGCGAACATCACCGCCGACCACATCCGTGCCCTTGGCGGGTGGGACTCGCAGGCCCAGCCCAGCCAGGAGATCCAGTTCACGCCGGCCCGCGTGATCATGCAGGACTTCACCGGCGTGCCCTGTGTCGTGGACCTCGCGACCATGCGTGAGGCCGTGAAGGAGCTGGGCGGCGACCCGGCGAAGGTCAACCCGCTCTCCCCGGCCGAGCTGGTCATCGACCACTCCGTCATCGCCGACAAGTTCGGCACCAACGAGGCCTTCGCGCAGAACGTCGAGCTGGAGTACGGCCGCAACCGCGAGCGCTACCAGTTCCTGCGCTGGGGCCAGACCGCCTTCGACGACTTCAAGGTCGTCCCGCCGGGCACCGGCATCGTCCACCAGGTCAACATCGAGCACCTGGCCCGTACCGTCATGGTCCGTAACGGCCAGGCGTACCCCGACACCCTCGTCGGCACCGACTCGCACACCACGATGGTCAACGGCCTGGGCGTTCTGGGCTGGGGCGTCGGCGGTATCGAGGCCGAGGCCGCGATGCTCGGCCAGCCGGTCTCGATGCTCATCCCGCGCGTCGTCGGCTTCAAGCTGACCGGTGAGCTCACGCCCGGCACCACCGCCACCGACCTGGTGCTGACCATCACCGAGATGCTCCGCAAGCACGGTGTCGTCGGCAAGTTCGTCGAGTTCTACGGCGAGGGCGTGGGCGCCACCTCCCTCGCGAACCGCGCCACCATCGGCAACATGTCGCCGGAGTTCGGCTCGACCGCCGCGATCTTCCCGATCGACGGCGAGACCATCAAGTACCTGAAGCTGACGGGCCGCGACGCCCAGCAGCTCGCGCTCGTCGAGGCGTACGCCAAGGAGCAGGGCCTCTGGCTCGACCCGGCCGCCGAGCCCGACTTCTCCGAGAAGCTGGAGCTCGACCTCTCGACGGTCGTCCCGTCGATCGCCGGACCGAAGCGCCCGCAGGACCGGATCGTCCTGGCGAACGCCGCCGAGCAGTTCAAGCTGGACGTACGCAACTACGTCGACGACGCCGACGAGGCGGGCGAGGAGTCCTTCCCGGCCTCCGACGCCCCGGCCGCCACCAACGGCGTACCGACCCGCCCGACCACGGTCACCGCCCCCGACGGCTCGACCTACGAGATCGACCACGGTGCGGTGACGGTCGCGGCCATCACCTCCTGCACCAACACCTCGAACCCGTACGTCATGGTCGCCGCCGCGCTCGTCGCGAAGAAGGCCGTGGAGAAGGGCCTGACCCGCAAGCCGTGGGTCAAGACCACCCTCGCCCCGGGCTCCAAGGTCGTCACCGACTACTTCGACAAGGCGGGGCTCACCCCCTACCTCGACAAGGTCGGCTTCAACCTCGTCGGCTACGGCTGCACCACCTGCATCGGCAACTCGGGACCGCTGCCCGACGAGGTCTCCAAGGCTGTCAACGACCACGACCTGGCCGTGACCTCGGTGCTTTCCGGCAACCGCAACTTCGAGGGCCGGATCAACCCCGACGTCAAGATGAACTACCTGGCCTCCCCGCCGCTGGTCGTCGCGTACGCGCTCGCCGGCTCCATGAAGGTGGACATCACCAAGGACGCGCTCGGCGTCGACCAGGACGGCAAGCCGGTCTACCTGGAAGACATCTGGCCGACCGAGGCCGAGGTCAACGACGTCGTGGCGAACGCCATCGGCGAGGACATGTTCAACAAGTCCTACCAGGACGTCTTCGCGGGCGACGCCCAGTGGCAGGCGCTGCCGATCCCGACCGGCAACACCTTCGAGTGGGACCCGCAGTCCACCTACGTCCGCAAGCCCCCGTACTTCGAGGGCATGCAGATGGAGACCACCCCGGTCTCGGACATCACCGGCGCCCGCGTGCTGGCCAAGCTGGGCGACTCGGTCACCACCGACCACATCTCCCCGGCCGGCGCCATCAAGGCCGACACCCCGGCCGGCAAGTACCTCAACGAGCACGGTGTGGAGCGTCGTGACTTCAACAGCTACGGCTCGCGCCGCGGCAACCACGAGGTCATGATCCGCGGCACGTTCGCCAACATCCGCCTGCGCAACCAGATCGCGCCGGGTACGGAAGGCGGCTACACCCGCGACTTCACGCAGTCGGACGCGCCCGTGTCGTTCATCTACGACGCCTCGCGCAACTACATCGAGCAGGGCGTCCCGCTGGCCATCCTGGCCGGCAAGGAGTACGGCTCCGGCTCGTCCCGCGACTGGGCCGCCAAGGGCACCGCGCTGCTCGGCGTCAAGGCCGTCATCGCCGAGTCGTACGAGCGCATCCACCGCTCGAACCTCATCGGCATGGGCGTGCTGCCGCTCCAGTTCCCGGAGGGCCAGACCGCCGAGACCCTGGGTCTCACCGGCGAGGAGGCCTTCTCCTTCACCGGCGTCACCGAGCTGAACAACGGCACCACGCCGCGCACGGTCAAGGTCACCACCGACACGGGTGTCGAGTTCGACGCGGTCGTCCGCATCGACACCCCCGGCGAGGCGGACTACTACCGCAACGGCGGCATCATGCAGTACGTGCTGCGCTCGCTGATCCGCAAGTAGGGGATCTCGTACGACAGTTGGGCCGCGCTCCCGTCCGGGGCGCGGCCCTTCGCGTTCCACCCGGCCACAGCACATCGAAGGCGGGGCCTCGCCGACCGCGGCATCCGCAGCGCGTCGAGCGAGCAGCAGGAGCCGCGCTCCGGACAGCGCCGCTCCGGCTCGGCGAACCATCGCATCGCTCGATCTGGTTGATCCACGACGAGTACGTCGGAGTGAAGTGCAGTGCGAACCGGGGTGCGCGAGCAGCCACTTGTGCACCACCGGTGCCTTGCGCGCGGCGAGGTTGTCGCAGGTGACGTGGACGGCGAGGCAGGGCCCGACCTGGCCGTCGATCAGGTCGAGGAAGTCCCGGAAGTCGGCCGCCGCGTGGCGGGGCGACCACGCGGCGATGACCGTGCCGGTGGCGGTGTCGAGCGCCGCGAACAGATCCACGGTGCCGCGACGGAGCCGCCGGCGTGACCCACCGGACCGTCGCCAAAGAGGCGGGGATCACCACCAGCCTGACTCTCTATTACTTCGCCACACTCGACGACTTGCTGGTCGCCGCCTTGACCAGCGTCACCGACACCTACACGCGCCGCATCCGCCAACTCATCGATACCGAGGACGACCCTCTCGACGGGCTCGCCCGGCTCGTCGCTGAATCTGCGGGACCGGGCCGCGAGCGCGCACTCGCCGAACGTGAGCTGTCGACCCTGGCGGCTCGCCGCCCCGCCCTACGCCCCGCAGCGCGAGGCTGGCGCGACAACGTCGCCGAACTCGCCCGAACGCGGACGGACGACCCGGATGCCGTTGAAGCGTCTCTGATCAGCTTAGGGAAACGTGGTCAGGTGTAGTGCCTGGCACGGGTTCCCACCGGGGAGGGGAGGCGTGGACGTGCAGGTGGAAACCCGCACCCAGGACTGCCCCTCGCGGACGGTGTGTGCTGATCGTCGTCACGCCCTGGTTCCGGAGGGCTGCACGAGGCAGCCGGGTCCGGTCCGTGTGAGTGTGTCCCTCCGGACGCTGGCCCGTCAGTTGCCTGACAGGGGAGGGTGTCCGGCGTCGCCTGGGCGTCGGACATGCTGCTTTCGTCGGGCCGGTTTTGGACCTGTCCCGACTGGTCTGAGTGGCAGGCGGTGTGATGACTGCCTTGGGTTCGAGTTTGTCGGCCACCGAGCGGATCACCGTGGCGCCGCCGGCGCGGTCGGTGACCGTCTTGGTCTGGTGGGTGAGGCCGCGCGCGGCGATCCGCCGCCAGGCGCCCTGGTCGCGGTCGCCCTGCCAGTCGCATGACGGGCAGATCGCCCACTTCCAGCCGGGGACCGTCGGCCGGTCGGGGGCTTTACGGTGCCGCAGTGGCACCAGGCACTGCGGGCAGTGCCTGGAGGTGTTGCGGGACGGGACGGTCACCACGGCGATGCCGGTCTCGGCGGCCAGGTGGCGCATCCGCTCCACGATCTGTCCGCGCACCGTCTGCGACAGGCGGGTGTTGTGGTTGCGGCCCATACCGCGGGCCTCCATCGAGCGCAGATCCTCGACGTAGATGACGGTGGCCCCGGCGCTGATTGCCTGGTCCACGGCCCACCGGGCGGCCGACCACGCCAGAGCGCCGTTCAGGTTCGACCGGCGAGCCGAGACGTGCCGGATCTCGTCGGTGAGAATCTGACGCCTGCCCGTCAGGGCGTGGTACTCCGCGTTGCTGATGACGCGGTCGTAGTGGTCGGCCTTCGCGTGCAGGGCCTCGCCCTGGCGGCGCAGACGGTGCTGCTTCGCCAGGACGCCGGACGCACGGAACATCCCGCCACTGCCGAGAGCGGTGATCGTTGCGTCGTCGTGGAGCCGGACGGCACCGGCACTGAGCAGGGTGTTCAGGCCCCAGTCCACCCCCAGGGCGACCGTGTGGCCGGTGCGCCGCGTCTTCGGGACGCCATGCGTGTAGGCGAGGTCGGCATGTACGGCGCCCCGATGGAGGCGCAGGGTGGGCAGGTGCAGCACCGCACCGGAGGGAACGGTCGGCGCGAGTGTGACCGGGCAGGCCACCCACGTCCAGTGCGCATACGACTGCGGATCGGGGCGGGTGGGCAGCTGCAGGCGCAGTAGTGCCCGGCCCGGCTCATCGGCGCGGGCGATGGCGGCCTGCTGGCCGTCACAGGCGGACAGCAGCAGCATGCGGGCCATCCGGGGGGTGCCTTCCAGCTCGAAGACGTCGGCCGGGAGCCGGTCGTGCTGGTGCTGGAAAGCGGCGATCTGCCGGGTGCGGGACGTGATGATGCCGGACGGCAGGTGCTGCCCGCCGGGCACTGCCGCACGGACGGCATCCCACTCATTGGCGGTGCGCTTCTTCGGATCGGCGGGCCACGTCCTGAGGACACCGGCGGTCAGATCGGCCCGCCACTTCGCCGAGCGCAGGGTGCGTCCGGCCTGCTCCTGAGCCATGCGGATGATGCGGTCGTTGACCTTGGCGTCGGAGCCGACGGTCCACCCCAGGCGGCGCAGCGCCATCCAGGCGTTCGACGGCAGTGCGCGGCCCTGGGCGTCCTCACCGGCGGCCAGCACGTCCACATCGGCGGTGTTCCCGTGCCCGGCCAGCAGGGTGGCGACCATCCCGGACACCAGATCGGCAGCCCAGCCCACCCGCTCCGCCAGCACCGCAGCGGGCAGGACTTCACCCGTCTTCTCCTCCACGCCCCTGTGTAGCAGACCACGGGCGCAGGCGGTGCGGGCACTCTCGCCCTCAGCGAGCGGCAGTTTCCGGCTCACCCGCGCCCCCTCCCCGTCCGCGATGCTGTCATCCGATCAACGACACACTCCATGGAAGGTCACCCATTCGATCCAGGCACTCACACACGACACCGAGCACACCGCATGACGCCGGCGGATGACGAATCACCACGGATACCTAAGGAAAAGCGGGAGCCTCTGCTGGTCACGCCCGTGCACGTCACCGACGTTCAGCCCCGCAACGACCAGGTGACATCGACAAGGGCCGGGTCGAGAACGGCCCGCCCGGAGCAGCGGGATCGTGTCGTCCGGTGTGACGCTGTCCTCGTCCTTCCGCTCGCTCAACGGGAAGGCGGCGAACTCGCGGCCCTGACTGCGTCAGGCCTCCAAGGCGGACTTGCCGTCGGCGCCGGCGATCGCGGAAGCACACTGAGTTCTCCGCTGAGTCGTACGACGAGTTCGCCAGTCGTCGCAAGGGCCGCACCCACCCGGGCCCGGCCCTTGCGCGTCAGACGTTTACAGCTGTTCCGGTCCGCGCTAGCTTCAAAGCCACGTGGGGTGGGAGCGCTCCCACATCTGGTGGACCGGAACCTGCCCGAAGGATCGCTCCCACCCCGCGTATCCGCACACCAACCCCCACGCGGCGTACGAGCGACGAGTGAAGGGACGGACGGATCTGTCATGATCCTGACAACTTCAGCGCCACCTCCCCGACCCGCACGGCGATTACGGCTTCCCGTACGGCTTCCCGCCCGAGGCAGAGCCTTCTTCCTCATCCTGCTCGCCCTGATCGTCACAGTCCCGGCCCTCGGCCTGGTCGTCACGGCCGGCGGCGAGGCGGAAGCCCACGGCACGCCCATGAAGCCCGGCAGCCGCACCTTCCTGTGCTGGCAGGACGGGCTGACCGACACCGGTGAGATCAAGCCGGTCAACCCGGCCTGCAAGGGAGCCCAACAGGTCAGCGGCACCACGCCGTTCTACAACTGGTTCTCCGTACTCCGCTCCGACGGCGCGGGGCGCACCCGTGGCTTTGTGCCCGACGGTGAACTGTGCAGC
The DNA here is from genome assembly GCF_040654355.1 of Streptomyces sp. NPDC050704. Classification (NCBI taxonomy): domain Bacteria; kingdom Bacillati; phylum Actinomycetota; class Actinomycetes; order Kitasatosporales; family Streptomycetaceae; genus Streptomyces; species Streptomyces sp. NPDC050704. The sequence continues at coordinate 16,838 of NZ_JBFAHW010000074.1, forward strand.
GGCGGCAACACCAACTTCACCGGCTTCAACAAGCCGAGCAACGACTGGCCGTTGACCCACCTGACCTCGGGCGCGACCGTCGACTTCTCGTACAACGCCTGGGCCGCGCACCCGGGTTGGTTCTACGTCTACATCACCAAGGACGGCTTCGACCCGACGAAGACGCTCACCTGGAACGACATGGAGGAGCAGCCTTTCCTGAGTGTCGACCACCCGCCGCTCAACGGCTCCCCGGGCACGGTCGACGCCAACTACTCCTGGTCCGGCAAGCTCCCTGACGGTAAGTCAGGACGCCACATCGTCTACATGGTCTGGCAGCGCTCGGACAGCGCGGAGACCTTCTACTCCTGCTCCGACGTCGTCTTCGACGGCGGCAACGGAGAGGTGACGGGCATCAAGGACCCCGGCAACCCGCCCACCGATCCGCCGCCGGGCGCGTGCTCCGCGACCCGCAAGACCACGGGCAGCTGGAACGGCGGTCACCAGTCCGAGGTGACCGTCACCAACACCGGCGCGGTGCCGATGCTCGGCTGGATGGTCGACTGGACGCTGCCGGGCGGGCAGTCCGTGGCCAGCCTCTGGAGCGGCAACGCCACGTACACCGGTCAGAACGTGATGGTGCACAACGCCAACTGGAACGGGTCGTTGGATCCGGGCAAGAGCACGACGTTCGGGTACGTCGTCGAGGGGTCCGGGGGTGATGCGGCGACCGCCCTCGCCTGCCGGCCGGGCTGATCGTCGGGCCTGAGCCGTCGAGTGTGAGTCGTCGAGCCTGAGCCGTCGAGCCTGCGGCACGAGCCGCTCAGGGCGGACCCGGTGGCCGCAATCACCGGGTCCGCGAGCCGGGCGGCCGGGGGAGCACCGACCCGGAGGGTGCGTGACCTGTGCCGCCGGCGGAAGCGGTAGCGTGTGCGATTCCGACGATCTCCGACCGACCTCCAATCGACCTCCGACCGACTTCCGAACGATGTCCGACGGTCTTCAGCGGCGGTCTTCTGTGGCGGTCTTCTCCGGGAGGGGCCATCCGCGAACGAGGGACAGTGCTGCGGCCCGTGGCCGTCTGCCTGGCGCTGGTGACGCTGCTGGGCGGGCTCGCCGGGTGCGGCGCCGACGCAGGCGCCGGCGTCGGGAAGAAGTCGTGGATCGCGGTGCCGGACCTGTTCTATCTCCGGCCGCCCGGGGACAGGTCCGGTCCGACGGACAAGGTGCCCTTCCATGTCGAGGCCGAGGACGTGAAAGCCAGGAGCCGCTTCGGAACGCAGGACCACCGGCTCACGGTAGACGTCGTCGGGTCCGAGCGGACGGTACGGCTCAAGATCTCGGACATCCGCAAGAAGAACCCCAGGTGCGCCGGGATCGCCACGCGAGTCGTCTGCCGGGTGAGCGGCGCCTACAACAGCTGGTCCGACATCGACCGGGTCTACCCGTTCGCGGCTCCGGGCAGCAAGCCCGGCGACAGCGGAACGGTCCGCTTCCGTTTCACGACCCAGCAGGGGAAGACCCTCAGCGCCCGCACCCGGGTCGTGGTCGGTGAGCCCGTGGTGAAGGTGCGGACGACGAAGGTGTTCGAGGACGTCGGGCCCGGCTCCGTCCTCCGCACGCCCCTCGTGGTCCGCAATACCGGGGAGGTGCCTGTGCGGGGCGTCGGCCTGAAACTCGCGGTCGGCACGGGCCTGCGCTTCGAGCACCGGTACGCCAACTGCCGCTACCCGAAGGCCCAGAAGGACTCCGTCGCCGTGTGCGAGTTCCCCGGCCTGCGCATACCGCCGGGGCAGGCGGTCATCCTCCGGCCGGACCTGGCGCTGAACGTCTCCAGGACCCAGATGTACACCTCGTTCAACCAGCAGGCGTGGGCCCTGGACCTGGGCCCCGCCAAGAACAGTGTCGTACCCGAGGGCGGCGACCACGGCGACGGCCCACGGCTGACGACCGGGACCGCGAAGGGGGACGACCTGAAGGGGACGTTCGCCGGCGGCGACCTGTGGAGCGAGGTGCGGGTGGACACCTACGCCGACTTCGAGGTCTTCGCCGCCGAGGTGAGCGGCGAGCGCGGCACCGAGCACACCGTGCGTCTGAAGGTCCGCAACAACGGGCCCGCCGATCCGGGAAGCACGACACTGCTGTTCACCCCGCCGGAGAGCGCCACCGTGCTGAAGCAGCCCATGGAGGCCATCGACGAGGACGTGTACGAGCCCTACTGCGACCTGGACCAGGGCACGTACTCCTGCTCCGTGGGGAGCGGGCTCGAAGCGGGCAGGACGCGCACCTTCGAGTTCACGCTCCGCCTCGGCGGGCCGGGCGAGGGCAGTGTGCGGGTGACGGACACCGCCGGGACCGACCGCCGGGACCCCGACCCCGCCAACGACACGGCACCGGTTACCGTCCTGCCGTAACCGGTGCCGTGTGTCGTGCGCGTGCGTGCCGATCCGTGCGCGTGCGTGCCGAACCGTGCGTCAGCTCAGCAGCTCCACCTCCGCCAGCGTCGCCTCACCGTCGAGCACCAGCCGGTACTTCTCGTACGTCCCGGGTGCCGCGACCGAGAACGCCCGCGTCTGCTTGTCCCACGCGAAGGACTGCCCGGACCGCTTGTCGAGGTCCTGCCACGTGCTGCCGTCGGACGAGCCCTGCAACACCCAGCCCTGCGGAGCCTTCGCACGGTCGGACGACGACGTCAGCGTGTACTGAACCGCCTTGGCCGCCTTGCCCACGGGTAGCTCCACGGCACCCGAAGCGGCCGCGTCCGTCGCCGACGTGTTGTCGAACAACGGCCCTTCGCCCGCCAGGACATCACCCCGCGGCGAGGGCACCTCGTCGTCCTGCGTGATCGAGACGGGCGCCGCGTTCTTCCCGGTGCCCCACGAGGACGGCTTCGGTCCCATGTCGAACTCCAGTACCGCGCCACGGGAGATCAGCGAGTGGGGGAGTGAAGTCGACGTCCAGTTACGGCCGTTGACCTTCAAGCCTTGTACGTACACGTTCTTCGCGCTGTTCTTCGGGGCCTTGACGACGAGCCTCTTGCCGTTCTCCAGATGCACGGTCGCCTTGGTGAACAGCGGTGAGCCGACGGCGTATTCGCCGCTGCCCATCACCAGGGGATAGAAGCCGAGCGAGGAGAAGAGGTACCAGGCCGACTGCTCGCCGTTGTCCTCGTCGCCGTGGTAACCCTGTCCGATCTCGCTGCCGGTGTAGAGGCGGGAGAGGACCTCGCGGACGTTCTTCTGCGTCTTCCAGGGCTGACCTGCCGCGTCGTACATGTAGTTGACGTGGTGGGCCACCTGGTTGGAGTGCCCGTACATGCCCATCCGTACGTCACGGGCCTCGGTCATCTCGTGGATGACGCCGCTGTACGAGCCCTTGAACTCGGGGGAAGCGGTCTCCGGCGTCGCGAAGTACGTGTCGAGCTTCTCCGCGAGCCCGGACCGGCCGCCGTACAGGTTCGCCAGGCCGCGCGAGTCCTGGGGCGCGGTGAAGGCGTACCCCCAGCCGTTCGTCTCGGTGTAGTCGTAACCCCACACCCGTGGGTCGTACTTGGACGACTCGACCCGCCAGTCGCCCTTCTCGTTCCTGCCCTGGAAGAAGCCGGCCTTGTCGTCGAACAACTTCACATAGTCCTGGGCGCGGTTGAGGAAGTAGTCCGACTCCTCCTTGTAGCGCTTCTCGCCGGTCTTCTTGTAGAGCGCCTGGCCCATCTTCGCGATGCCGTAGTCGTTGAGGTAGCCCTCAAGCGCCCACGACAGGCCTTCGTGCGTGTCGGTGCTCGTGTAGCCGAGGAACGGGGAGGTCGTCATGCCCTTGCGGCCGACGCCCGAGGACGGCGGGACGACGGAGGCGTTCTTCAGTGCCGCGTCGTACGCCGACTTCGCGTCGAAGTCGACGCCCTTCACGTACGCGTCCGCGAACGCCACGTCCGACGAGGTGCCGGTCATCAGGTCCGCGTAACCGGGTGAGGACCAGCGCGAGGTCCAGCCGCCGTCCTTGTACTGCTGCACGAACCCGTCGACCATCTCACCCGCCTGACCGGGTGTCAGGAGTGAGTAGGCCGGCCAGGTCGTCCGATACGTGTCCCAGAAGCCGTTGTTGACGTACACCTTGCCGTCGACGATCTTCGCGCCGGTGTGCGTCGGCGTGTCCGGGCCCGGCATGGGGGAGAACGGGGACGCGTACTGGTACTTCGAACCGACCTTCTCGAAGCCGGAGTTGGGGTAGAGGTACAGCCGGTACAGGCTGGAGTACAGCGTCGTCAGCTGGTCCGGTGTCGTGCCCTCGACCTCGACCTTGCCGAGGATCCGGTCCCACTGCTGCTGGGCGCGCGACTTGACCCTCTCGAACGACGTGCCCTCCGGGATCTCCTGACGGAGGTTGTCCTTCGCCTGGTCGACGCTGATCAGGGAGGTGGCCAGGCGGAGCGTGACCGTGCGGTCCTCGCCCGCCTTGAAGCGCAGATAGCCCTTCACCCCGGAGGAGTCGCCCTCGACGACCGGCGCGTCGAAGACCCCGTACACGAAGAGCCGGGTCGCGCCCGTCGACAGCCCGGACTTCACGTCCGAGTAGCCGGTGACGATCCCGTTCTCCTTGTCGAGCGTCAGCCCCGCCTGGTCGGTGACGTTGTCGAAGAGCACGCTCGCGTCGTCACCGGGGTAGGTGAACCGCAGGGCCGCCGCGTGGTCCGTCGGCGCCATCTCCGCCTTCAGCCCGTTCTCGAACCGGACCCCGTAGTAGTACGGGCGGGCCGTCTCGTTCTCGTGCTTGAAGGCCAGCGCGCGGGCGGTGCGGCCCGTCTCCGGAGTCCCGGACGCGGCCGACGGCATCACCTGGAAGGTCTGCCGGTCGCCCATCCAGGGGCTCGGCTCATGGCTCGCGCTGAACGCCTGGATGGTGGGCAGGTTGTCGTCGTTGTTGGCGCGGGCGTAGTCGTAGAGCCAGCTGAGCGAACCCGCGTTCGTCACCGGCGTCCAGAAGTTGAAGCCGTGCGGCACGGCCGTCGCGGGGAAGTTGTTGCCGCGCGAGAAGCCGCCACTGGAGTTCGTGCCGCGCGTGGTGGACGCGTACTCCGACAGCCGCGCCTTGGGCTTCTCCGGCTTCGCGACCTTCAACGTCACGTCGTCCAGCCAGCCGCGGAACTTCGCCGGACCCTTCGGGGAGTCGTACGCGACCAGAATCCGGTCGACCGTCTTGCCGGCCGCGACCGAGCCGATCCGCGATTCGACGTTGTTCCACTGGTTGACGTACAGCACCTTGGCCGCGCCCTGCCCCTGCGGCGTCAGCGGGAACCCGTGCCGGTCGGTCGCGCGCAGGTCGCTCAGCGAGGTGCCGTCCGTGAAGACCAGGTCCACCGAGACGTTCGTGGCGTCGTAGTCCCGGTCGCCGTCCGCCATCGACGGGAAGATCCGGTACCCCAGCTCGGTGTCCCGGCCGACGGCGACGTTCACGTCGAAGATCTTGTTGTACGAGTAGGCGCGGCCGTCCGCCTTGTGCGAGCCCGCGTACCGCAGGGCCCGCTTGCCGGTGAAGCCCGCGCGCGCCTTCGCGGTCGGGGAGCCGTTCGGGCCGCGGTCCACCAGCGAGAGCATGTCCTTGGGCACGGGGTCCTCGTGGCCGCCCGTCGAGAACTGCACGTCGGCGAGTTGCAGCACGTCCGAGGCGCCGTTGTTCTTGGTGACGTCCAGCCGGAAGTGCCGGTACTCGGCCGGTTCGGCGAGGTCGTACGACTTCGTCTGGAACCGCTTGTCGAAGGCCTGGCCCGTGCGGCTGTCGAGGGTCTTCCAGTCCTTGCCGTCGGTGGAGCCCTGGAGGGTCCAGTCGACCGGGTCGCGCTCCTCGTGGTCGTTGGCCGACGTGAGCGCGTACGTCACCAGCCTGACCGGGGCGTCCAGGTCGAACTCGACCCAGCCGGTGGGCGCGAAGGTCAGCCACTTGGTGCTCGGCTCGACGTCGACGAGGTTCTCCTTCACCTCGCCCGCGCCGGTGTTCTCGCCGCTCGCGCGGACGTCCGTGACGTGGTCGGTCACATTGCCGGGGATGCCGGTGCTGAAGCCGCCGTCCACGCCCGAGGAACGTTTCGTACCGTCAGGCGAGGTATCGACCGTATTGAGCCAGTCGGGTGCGGGATCATCCGTCTCGAAGGAGGAACCGAACTCCCGGGCCGCGGCCGCCGCTTCACCCGGCCGGGCTACGGCGGCGCCCTGCGAGGCCACCACCAGCGCGAAGGCGGCCGCTCCGAGGACCGCCGTGGAAACCCGTCCGTGCCGTGCGATGTGCCAAGATCTGGGCCGAGATCTGTGATGCATGCGCGAGCACCCTCCTGTCGCATGGCGCGTGGACAACGTTGTCAACTTCGCTGCGCAAGGTCCAGTAGGGCGCCAAGTGACCAGTGATGTCAAGGGTGTTGGCTGTGGCGTATGGGGGTGATGCTGTCGTTCATCTGTCGGGTTGCCCGTCGGTCCACCTATCGGGTGACCTGTCGGCTTCCTGTGTGCTTCCCGATCGCTTCCTGTGAGGAGTCCGCGCGGGCAGTTGATATTTCCGCGAGGTCTCACTTAGGGAAAGAACGTCGGCGAACCCTGCATTCGATCTTGCTCCCCCGATGGGAAGTGGACTATACCTGTCGGCGTCTGCCCCAGTTGTCCAACTGGTCGCGGGCAGGCGATGGCCACGGGGACGAGGGGGTGCGGCACACACCGAATGCCGCGCATTCCCGCTGCTCCCGGTGTTGAAAGTGCACGACCCCAGCTTCACCAACCGCGGTGCCGGGGAGGGTCCGGTTCACCGCCTGAGTCCTGATGAAGGCGAGGACTTGAGCATGGGATCCACTTCCGCCCACAACAACCGTGAGGGCGTCGGCCGCCGCGATCTGATCAAGCGGTCCGCTGCGCTCGGCCTGATTTCCGTACCCACGATGAGTTTTCTGTCGGCGTGTGCCACCGGCGGTGGTGGCGACGACGAGGAGACCAAGGCTCCCGGCGCCGAGAAGTCCGCGAAGAACCCCCTGGGGGTGAAGAAGGGCGCCGCGATGGAGGCGTTCATCTTCAAGGGCGGTCTGGGCGACCAGTACGCCAAGGACGCCGAGGCCGACTACAACAAGACCTACGGCGTCACGGTCAAGCACACCGGCACCCAGCAGGTCGGCCCCAAGCTGACCCCGCGTTTCGCGGGCGGCAACCCGCCGGACGTCATCGACAACTCCGGCGCCGACCACCTCGACATGAACAAGCTGTCCTCGCAGGGACAGTTGCAGGACCTCCAGGCCCTGCTCGACGCCCCCTCCATGGACGACGCCGCCAAGAAGATCTCGGACGTCATCCACCCGAGCACCATCGAGAAGGGCAAGCACGGCGACGTCTTCGACGTGCTCTACTACGCCTTCACGATCTACGGCACCTGGTACTCGCAGAAGGCCCTGGACGACAACGGCTGGGAGTACCCGAAGACCCTCGACGAGATGGTCAAGCTCTCCGGAGAGATCAAGAAGAAGGGCATCGCGCCCTGGACGTACCCGGGCAAGTATCCGTATTACGTCCACTTCAACCTGTTCGGCCAGATCGCCAAGATCGGCGGCATGGACGGCTGGATCGACATCGACAACCTGGAGCCGAACGCCTGGACCAACAGCGACGCGGTCAAGCAGGTCGTCGAGTTCTACGAGGAACTGGCCGCCAAGAAGTACTTCCTGGAGGGCAGCCAGGGCCTGACCCACATCCAGTCGCAGACCGCCTGGAACAAGGGCAAGGCCATCTTCATCCCCAACGGCTCCTGGGTGGAGAACGAGTCCGCCCCGACCACGCCGAAGGACTTCCAAATGGCGGTCGGCGCCCTCTTCGACGGCGGCGCCGGCGACAAGATGCCGCACGGCACACTGCGCGGCGAGCCGAGCGAGCCGTACATCGTCGCCAGCAAGGGCAAGAACCCGGCCGGCGGCATGGAGCTGCTGCGCATCATGCTCTCCAAGAAGCACGCGCAGAACTTCGCGACCAAGGTCAAGTCGCTGACCTGTGTGGTCGACGCCACCGAGGGCATGACTCTCTCGCCGGGTCTCGCCTCCGCCAGCAGCGTGTTCAAGGAGGCCGGCGACAACCTCATCAGCCTCCAGCTCCAGGAGTGGTACCCCGCGCTCACCGACGAGAAGATCGGCGGTCTCACCGGCCAGCTCCTGACCGGTGACCTGAAGGCCGCCGACTGGATCAAGAAGACGCAGGCGTACGCCGACGCGGTTGCCAAGGACGACTCCGTCAAGAAGTTCACGCGCGAGAAGTAGACCGCCGGTCAGGTAACGCGGCGGACGGCAACGCGGCAGACAAAGGGGAAGGGCCGGGAAGCGTCATGCAACACGGCAAGTACCGATTCATCGTGGGCTTCCTGGCCCTACCCGTGATCATTTACGCGGTCTTCGTGATCTCGCCGTTCGTCCAGGCGTTCCAGATCTCGATGACCGACTGGTCGGGCCTGGTGGGAACGGCGAAGTTCGTCGGTCTCGAGAATTTCGAAAAGCTGTGGGACAGCGAGGAGTTCTGGAACGCGCTGCGCCACAACGTCTATATGCTCATCGCCGTCCCGATCGTGACTCTCGGGCTCGGTCTGTTCTTCGCCTTCATGCTCAATGTCGGCGGAAAGCGCAAGAAGAACGAAGTGATCACCGGCGTCACCGGTTCGAGTGTCTACCGGTTCGTCTTCTTCTTCCCGCAGGTCATCTCGATCACGATCATCGCCGTCATCTGGTTCAACATCTACAACCCCGACCCGGCCGACGGCATGCTCAACTCGCTGCTCGGCTCGGTGGGTCTGGACGCCTGGCAGAACTCCTGGCTGGGCGAGAAGAGCCTCGCCCTGCTCTGCATCATGGCGGTGATGATCTGGTCCCACGTCGGGTTTTATGTAGTGCTGTTCTCGGCGGCGATGGCGTCCATTCCCCGCGACATCTACGAGGCGGCGCTCCTCGACGGGGCGAACCGCTTCCACACCTTCTTCCGCATCACCCTGCCGCTCCTGTGGGACACGGTGCAGACCGGCTGGGTCTACATGGGCATCATCGCCCTCGACGGCTTCGCCCTGGTCCAGATCATGTCGGTGAACATGGGAGGCCCCGACGGAGCCACGGACGTCATGCCGCTGCGCCTCTACCTCACGGCGTTCCGCGACAGCCAGTTCGGCTACGCGTCCGCGATGGGCGTCGCGATGCTCATCGTCACCATGACGTTCGCAGTGCTCACGTTGCGCTTCGCGCGCCGTGAGCGGATCGAGTTCTAGGGATACGGCGGATGACGACCGAAATCGACAAGGTGGCCACGGCGGACGAGCCCCAACCCCGCCCGGGCGTCACCAAGAAGCTCGGCCCGACCGACGGCCGCAGCTCCGAGGGCGGAGTACTCCACGTCTTCTCGCACGGCATGCTCATCGTGTGGGCGCTCATGGTGGGCGTCCCGCTGCTGTGGGTGCTGTGGAGCTCCTTCAAGACCAGCAACGGCATCCTCTCCGACCCGTGGGGCCTGCCCACCTCGTTCCACTTCGAGAACTGGGCCAACGCCTGGAACAAGGCGAACATGGGCCAGTACTTCATCAACACGATCATCGTCGTGGGCGGTTCGGTGGTCGGCACGATGGTCCTCGGCTCCATGGCCGCGTACGTGCTGGCCCGGTTCACCTTCCCGGGCAACCGGCTCATCTACTACATGTTCGTGGCCGGCATGTCATTCCCGGTCTTCATGCTGGTCATCCCGCTCTTCTTCGTGCTGCGGGACTTCCCGGGCTCCTCGCTGCTCGCGACGTACCAAGGCCTGATCCTCGTCTACATCGCGTACTCGCTGCCGTTCACGATCTTCTTCATGACGGCGTTCTTCCGCACCCTGCCGACCTCCATCGCCGAGGCGGCGATGATCGACGGGGCCTCGCACAGCCGGACCTTCTTCCAGGTGATGCTGCCGATGGCCAAGCCGGGCCTGATCAGCATCGGGATCTTCAACTTCCTGGGGCAGTGGAACCAGTACCTGCTGCCGATGGTGCTCAACCAGCAGGAGGACAAGTACGTCCTCACGCAGGGCCTCGCCATGATCGCCCTGCAGCAGGGCTACGAGAACGACTGGGGCGCCCTGATGGCAGGCATGATGATCGCGATGCTGCCCGTGCTGATCGTGTACGTCATCTTCCAGCGCCAGGTGCAGGCGGGCCTCACCGCGGGCGCCCTCAAGTAACGGTTGGGCCGTTGGTTCGGTTTGTGTGGGTGGTCCCGGATTGACTTCGGGGCCACCCTGGTGTTTACGGGCGCGAGTACGTGCCCGCTTGCTCAACCTCTTGACGGGAGGCGACCCAAACGGCTCAGCTTAGGGTTCACTAGTTGGACATAGACGGGGTCTCACCGAGGCGGCCCCGTACGCAGGAGGTCGTCGTGGAGACACCCGGGTCGCAGTCGTCGCTGCACCGAGCCAATCTCGAACGGGTCGTACGTGCGGTGCGCCTGGCCGGGTCGCTCACGCAGGCCGAGATCGCGAGGACCACGGGCCTGTCCGCGGCCACGGTCTCCAACATCGTCCGGGAGCTCAAGGAGGGTGGGACCGTCGAGGTCACCCCCACCTCGGCGGGCGGCCGCCGGGCCCGCAGCGTCAGCCTGAGCGGTGACGCCGGCATCGTGATCGGTGTCGACTTCGGGCATACGCATCTGCGCGTGGCGGTCGGAAACCTCGCCCACCAGGTGCTGGCCGAGGAGTCCGAGCCGCTGGACGTCGACGCCTCCGCGGCACAGGGCTTCGACCGGGCGGAACAGCTGGTCAGCCGCCTGATCGCGGCCACCGGAGTCGACCGTACCAAGATCGCGGGCGTGGGTCTCGGCGTGCCGGGACCGATCGACGTGGAGTCCGGGACGCTCGGTTCGACCGCGATCCTGCCGGGCTGGACGGGCACCAAACCGGCCGAGGAGCTGCGCGGGCGTCTCGGTGTGCCGGTGCACGTGGACAACGACGCCAACCTCGGCGCCCTCGGCGAACTCGTCTGGGGGAGCGGCCGCGGAGTCAGGGACCTGGCATACATCAAGGTCGCGAGCGGTGTCGGCGCCGGACTCGTCATCAGCGGCAAGATCTATCGCGGCCCGGGTGGCACAGCGGGAGAAATCGGGCATATTACTCTTGATGAGTCCGGTCCTGTCTGCCGCTGCGGTAACCGGGGCTGCCTGGAGACCTTCACGGCGGCGCGCTATGTGCTGCCGCTGCTCCAGTCCAGTCACGGCACCGGTCTGACCATGGAAGGTGTCGTGCGGCTGGCTAGGGACGGAGACCCTGGCTGTCGTCGGGTGATCGCCGACGTCGGCCGACACATCGGCAGTGGAGTCGCCAATCTCTGCAACCTGCTCAACCCGAGCCGAGTGGTCCTCGGAGGTGATCTCGCCGAGGCCGGAGAGCTGGTTCTCGGGCCCATAAGGGAGTCTGTCGGCCGCTATGCGATCCCCAGTGCGGCACGTCAACTATCCGTTCTGCCAGGGGCACTTGGCGGTCGGGCGGAGGTCCTCGGGGCACTCGCTCTCGCGCTCAGCGAGATGGGTGATTCAACCCTTTTGGACGGCACCCTCCCCGCGGCCACTCCTGCCTTCACTTAGAGAACGGATGGCACCGTTGCCATCTCGTTAAGGATTTACTTCTTGACGTCGCACGTGTGGCCGAGTTGACTTCCAGCCACCTCGGTCGCAACGTCGCGGCCTCGTCAGGGAGGTTTCTGAAGTGAACACGCGTATGCGTCGTGCCGCCTTTGCCATTGCCGCAGGTGCGATGGCCGTCTCGCTGGCTGCCTGTGGCAGCGCCGAGGAGTCCGGCGACGACAACGACTCCACCGGTGGTGCCGCCAAGGGCGACGACATCAAGGTCGGCCTGCTCCTGCCGGAGAACGAAACCGCGCGGTACGAGAAGTTCGACAAGCCCTTGATCGAGAAGAAGGTCAAGGAGCTCACGAACAACAAGGGCGAGATCGTCTACGCCAACGCCAAGCAGGACGCCACCACCCAGTCCCAGCAGGTCGACACGATGATCACCAACAAGGTGGACGTGCTGATCGTGGACGCGGTGGACTCCAAGGCCATCGCCAACGGCGTGAAGAAGGCCAAGGACGCCGGCATCCCCGTCGTCGCGTACGACCGCCTCGCCGAGGGCCCGATCGACGCCTACACCTCCTTCGACAACGAAGAGGTCGGCCGCGTCCAGGGCAAGGCACTCCTGGAGGCACTGGGCGACAAGGCCACGCCCTCCGCGAAGATCGTCATGATGAACGGCGCGATCACCGACCCGAACGCCGCCTTCTTCAAGAAGGGCGCGCTGTCCGAGCTCGAGGGCAAGGTCGACATCGCGAAGTCGTACGACACCAAGGAGTGGAAGCCGGCGAACGCCAACGCCAACATGGAAGGCGCGATCTCGGCGGTCGGCAAGAACAACATCGTCGGCGTCTACTCCGCCAACGACGGCATGGCGGGCGGCATCATCACCGCCCTGAAGGCCGCGGGCATCTCCCCGCTCCCGCCGGTCACCGGCCAGGACGCCGAACTCGCCGGTGTGCAGCGCATCGTCACGGGTGACCAGTTCATGAGCGTCTACAAGCCGTACCCGCAGGAGGCGGACGTCGCCGCGGAGATGGCCGTCGCGCTCGCCCAGGGCAAGTCGCTCGACTCCATCGCCAAGACCAAGGTCGACAGCCCGACCACCAAGGGCGTCCCGTCGGTGCTCGTCCCGGTCATCTCGCTGACCAAGGACAACATCAACGAAACCGTCATCAAGGACGGTATCTACACGGTCAACGAGATCTGCACGGCCAAGTACAAGGCCGCCTGCGGCAAGGTCGGCCTGAACTAGGTACCGGCAAGTCCCCTACCACGTACGGGAATTCGCTCACCGAATTCCCGTACGGGGCTTGATGCCCGTACGGGACCTGCGCACCCGAAGCCCCTCCGGCGCCCCGCAACCACCAGCCCCGCAAGCTAGGGCGGGGCGCCGGACGGAACACTTCACTTCCCTCCACATTCTTCTGCACAACCTCCCGCCGGGTCAGGCGGCGAAGGAGATGGTTAACGTGTCCGCTACGCCTGTTCTGGCGTTGCGCGGGGTCTCGAAGCGGTTCGGTGCCGTCCAGGCGCTCACCGACGTAGAGCTCGAGGTCCACGCCGGCGAGGTGGTCGCCCTCGTCGGCGACAACGGCGCCGGAAAGTCCACGCTGGTCAAGACGATCGCCGGCGTGCACCCCATCGATGAGGGTGTCATCGAATGGGACGGCAGGACCGTCCAGATCAACAAGCCGCACGACGCCCAGCACCTGGGCATCGCGACCGTCTACCAGGACCTCGCGCTGTGCGACAACATCGACGTCGTCGGCAACCTCTACCTGGGCCGCGAGGTCAAGAAGCGCGGCGTCCTGGACGAGGTCGAGATGGAGCGCCGCTCCCTCGAACTGCTCCAGACGCTGTCGATCCGCATCCCCAGTGTGCGCATCCCGATCGCCTCGCTCTCCGGCGGTCAGCGCCAGACCGTGGCCATCGCCCGCTCCATGCTGGGCGAGCCCAAGCTGGTCATCCTCGACGAGCCCACCGCGGCCCTCGGTGTCGAGCAGACCGCCCAGGTCCTCGACCTGGTCGAGCGGCTGCGCGAGCGCGGCCACGCGGTCCTGCTCATCAGCCACAACATGGCCGACGTGAAGGCCGTCGCCGACAAGGTGGCCGTGCTCAGGCTCGGCCGCAACAACGGCGTCTTCGAGGTCAAGACCACCTCGCAGGAAGAGATCATCTCCGCCATCACCGGTGCCACGGACAACGCCGTGACCCGTCGTGCGGCGCGCGGCAACGGGGAGGTTCAGAAGTGAGCATCGACAAGACCTCTGCGACGCCGGAGGACGAGCACGTCGTCGAGAATCCCGAGGCCGCCGCGGGCGCCGACGTCGCCGTCGACCCCCGGCTGCTGGTGCGCGAGCGCGGCTTCGCCGGCTACCTGGACGAGTTCAAGCGCAAGATGCGCGCCGGTGACCTGGGTTCCCTCCCGGTCGTCGTCGGCCTCATCGTCATCTGCGTCATCTTCCAGAGCCTCAACTCGGCCTTCCTCTCGGCCGAGAACCTCAACAACATCGCCGTCGCGATGGTCGCCACCGGCATGATGTCCGTCGGCATCATCTTCGTGCTGCTGCTCGGCGAGATCGACCTGTCGGTCGGCTCGGTCAGCGGTGTCGCGGGCGCCATCATGGCCGTCCTCAGCGTCACCCACGGCGTGAACGAGTGGCTGGCCGTACTCATCGCCCTCGCCGGCGGTGCGGCCATCGGCGCGCTGCACGGCTTCTTCTTCGCCAGGATCGGGGCGCCCGCGTTCGCGGTCACCCTGGCCGGACTGCTGTTCTGGCTCGGCTTCATGCTGCAGATCCTGGGCGAGAACGGCACCATCAACATCGACGGCGACGGCGTGGTCGGCAAGCTGACCACGTACTACTTCTCGGACGTCGCCGCCGCCTACGGGCTCGCCGTCGTCGCGGTCGCGCTGTTCTTCGTCAGCTCCTTCCTGGACAGTCGTCGCCGCGAGGCCGCGGGCATCCCGGCCCGGCCGCTCGTCGACCTTCTGGTGCGCACCGCGGTGCTGGCGATCATCGCCTTCGCGGCGGCGATCATGTTCAACCAGTACAAGGGCCTGCCGCTGGCGCTGCTGCTGTTCATCGTGGTCCTGGTCATCACGGACTTCGTGCTGCGTCGCACGGGCTACGGCCGCAAGATCTTCGCGCTCGGCGGCAGCGTCGAGGCGTCCCGGCGTGCGGGTATCAACGTGACGGCGGTACGGATCTCCGTGTTCGGCGTCGCGGGCTTCTTCGCCGCGGTCGGTGGTCTGTTCTGGGCCTCGAAGATCGCCGCGGCGAACCAGAGTGCCGGTGCGGGTGACCTTCTGATGAACGTCATCGCGGCGGCGGTCATCGGTGGTACCAGCCTCTTCGGTGGGCGCGGGCGTACGTGGAACGCGTTGCTCGGTGTCATGGTGATCACCTCGATCCAGTACGGGCTGGCGCTTGAGGGGATCGCTACGCCGGTCGTGTACATGGTTACCGGTGGGGTGCTGCTTGCCACGGTGGTGATCGACTCGATCACGCGCAAGACGCAGAAGACTGCCGGGCGCGCGTAGCGGTTGGCAGGGGGGCGCCGTGGGAGTTGGGTGCCTGTTGTGAGCTGCGGGTTCGTCGTGGCTGGTCGCGCAGTTCCTCGCGCCCCTTAGGGGGTGCGCCCCTGCGGGCCGCGTCCCCTAAGGGGCGCGGCCCGTTCTGTGTTGTCAGGCTGCTCGGTGTACTGCTCGGACCTCGCCGGGGCCGCTGCTGTAGATGGCGCAGTGGGCTACGGACTGGTTGCTCTGGCCGGGCTCCAGGCGGACCCAGTCACCTGTCACGTCCGGTGCCAAGCCGCAGACGATCTCCACCCGGAACTCGATGGGACCGGCCGTGTTGTTGGTGCACCCCGCGTAGCCCTCGAGGTCGTCGGACTCGCTGACGCCGGTGTCGCACGACACGTCCTGGGCCGCGGCGTGGACCGGTGCCGTGGCCAGGCCCAGCGCGAGTGTGACGGAGGCGAGTGCCGTGCCGACGGCAAGGCTCCTGTGCATGGTGATTCTCCCCGTGTGTCGAGAACGCTTACACGCGGCACACGAGTTCCGGCACGCTCCCGTATGACCGGGCGGACTGTGACGTCCGTCACGCTTGGTGCCCCCGGGTTCTTACACGTTTGGTGGACGGGTCAATGGGCGAGATGTTTTACGGCCGATCGCGTGACGTACGACGCACAGCCCGGACTCCGCCGGAAAAGGCGGAACATTAGACTCGACAGACCCGGCAAAGCTCGAACAGCTCTACTGCAAGGAGGCACGGGTGCCGCTGCTGACCCGCATCAGGGGACCGCGCGATCTGGACCGGCTCAGCCTGGAGCAGCTGGACCAGCTGGCCGACGAGATCCGGACCTTCCTCGTCGACGCGGTCTCCAAGACCGGCGGCCACCTCGGCCCCAATCTGGGTGTCGTCGAGCTGACCATCGCCCTGCACCGCGTCTTCGAGTCACCGAAGGACCGGATCCTGTGGGACACGGGACACCAGTCCTACGTCCACAAGCTGCTCACGGGCCGTCAGGACTTCTCGAAGCTGAAGATGAAGGGCGGCCTGTCCGGCTACCCCTCGCAGGCCGAGTCGGAGCACGACGTCATCGAGAACTCGCACGCCTCCACGGTCCTCGGCTGGGCCGACGGCCTGGCGAAGGCCAACGAGGTCCGCCGCAAGGACGACCACGTGGTCGCGGTCATCGGCGACGGAGCCCTCACCGGCGGCATGGCCTGGGAGGCGCTCAACAACATCGCCGACGCCAAGGACCGCCCTCTCGTCATCGTCGTCAACGACAACGAGCGCTCGTACGCACCCACCATCGGCGGCCTCGCCAACCACCTGGCGACCCTGCGCACCACCGACGGCTACGAGCGCTTCCTGGCCCGCGGCAAGGACCTCCTGGAGCGCACGCCCGTCGTCGGCAAGCCGCTCTACGAGACCCTGCACGGTGCCAAGAAGGGCCTCAAGGACTTCATCGCCCCCCAGGGCATGTTCGAGGACCTCGGCCTGAAGTACGTCGGCCCGATCGACGGCCACGACCTGGAGGCCCTGGAGTCGGCGCTCGCCCGCGCCAAGCGCTTCGGCGGCCCGGTCATCGTGCACTGCCTCACCGAGAAGGGCCGCGGCTACCAGCCCGCCCTCCAGGACGAGGCCGACCGCTTCCACGGCATCGGCCCGATCCACCCCGACACGGGCCTGCCGATCAAGGCCTCGGGCGCCGACTGGACCTCCGTCTTCGGCGAGGAGATGGTCAAGCTCGGCAAGGAGCGCGAGGACATCGTCGCGATCACCGCGGCGATGCTGCAGCCGGTCGGCCTGAAGAAGTTCGCGGACGCCTTCCCGGACCGCATCTACGACGTCGGCATCGCCGAGCAGCACGGCGCGGTCTCCGCGGCCGGCCTCGCGGCCGGCGGACTGCACCCCGTCTTCGCCGTCTACGCGACCTTCCTCAACCGCGCCTTCGACCAGGTCCTGATGGACGTGGCCCTGCACAAGTGCGGTGTGACGTTCGTGCTGGACCGGGCGGGTATCACCGGCACCGACGGCGCCTCCCACAACGGTATGTGGGACATGTCGATCCTCCAGGTCGTCCCCGGCCTGCGGCTGGCCGCCCCGCGCGACGCCGACCAGGTCCGCGCCCAGCTGCGCGAGGCCGTCGAGGTCGACGACGCGCCGACCGTGGTCCGCTTCTCCAAGGGCGCGGTCGGCCCCGCCGTACCCGCGGTGGGCCGCGTCGGCGGCATGGACGTGCTGCGCGCGCCCGGCACCGACGCGCCGGACGTGCTCCTCGTCTCCGTCGGCGCCCTCGCGCCCATGTGCCTGGAGATCGCCGGCCTGCTCGACAAGCAGGGCATCACCACCACTGTCGTCGACCCGCGCTGGGTCAAGCCCGTCGACGAGGCCATGGCCCCGCTCGCCGAGCAGCACCGGGTGGTCGTCACCGTCGAGGACAACTCCCGGGTCGGCGGCGTCGGTTCGGCGGTCGCGCAAGCTCTGCGCGACGCGGGTGTCGACGTACCGCTGCGGGACTTCGGCATCCCGCCGCGGTTCCTCGACCACGCCTCCCGCAAGGAGGTCATGGCCGAGATCGGACTGACCGCGCCGGACATCGCCCGCCAGGTCACCGGCCTCGTCTCCAAGCTCGACGGCCGGTTCGAGCACGCCACCGTGGATGCCGTCGACACTGCCGATGCCGTCGACGCGGTGGAGCCCGCACGCGACTGACGCCTGGCGACCGGGCCGGTTTCCACACCCTTTACGGTGGTGAAACCGGCCCGTTCGCGTGAATTCCCACGCTCCCGGGGCATACGGACTACGCCCCCTCTCGATCATGTCGAGGACGCCAAGCGTGGGAGGTAAGCCCGTGAGCAGCACCCTCTTCCGGACGAAGAAGGTCGAGCAGTCCATCCTCGATACCGAGGAGCCGGAGCACGCGCTCAAGAAATCACTGTCCGCGCTCGATCTGACGGTCTTCGGCGTCGGTGTCATCATCGGCACCGGCATCTTCGTCCTCACCGGCACGGTCGCCAAGAACAACGCCGGTCCCTCCGTCGCCCTGGCCTTCGTCGTGGCCGGGGTCGTCTGCGCGCTCGCCGCGCTCTGCTACGCCGAGTTCGCGTCCACGGTCCCGGTGGCCGGATCGGCGTACACCTTCTCGTACGCCTCCCTCGGTGAACTGCCCGCCTGGATCATCGGCTGGGACCTCGTCCTGGAGTTCGCACTCGGCACGGCGGTGGTCGCCGTCGGCTGGTCCGGCTACATCGCCTCGCTGATGGACAACGCGGGGTGGCAGCTGCCGGAGGCGCTCAGCGGGAGAGAGGGCGCCGACGGCTTCGGCTTCGACATCCTCGCCGCCGCCCTCGTACTGGTGCTCACCGGCATCCTCGTACTCGGCATGAAGCTCTCCGCGCGGGTCACCTCGGTCGTCGTCGCCATCAAGGTGACCGTCGTCCTCGTCGTGATCATCGCCGGCGCCTTCTTCATCAAGGCCGACAACTACGACCCGTACATCCCCAAGGCGCAGGACGTGCCGGCGGGCAGCGACCTTCAGTCCCCGCTCATCCAGCTGATCTTCGGCTGGGCGCCCTCCAACTTCGGCGTGCTGGGCATCTTCACCGCCGCCTCCGTCGTCTTCTTCGCCTTCATCGGCTTCGACGTCGTGGCCACGGCCGCCGAGGAGACCAGGAACCCGCAACGGGACATGCCGCGCGGCATCCTCGGCTCGCTGGTCATCTGCACCACCCTGTACGTCGCGGTGGCGACGGTCGTGACCGGTATGCAGCACTACACCAAGCTGTCCGTGGACGCCCCGCTCGCCGACGCGTTCAAGGCCACCGGACACCCCTGGTACGCGGGCTTCATCAGCTTCGGCGCCGCCGTCGGCCTGACGACGGTCTGCATGATCCTGCTCCTCGGCCAGACCCGGGTCTTCTTCGCGATGAGCCGCGACGGACTGCTGCCGCGCTTCTTCTCCCGCGTCCACCCGCGCTTCAAGACCCCGCACCGGCCGACGATCCTGCTCGGTGGCCTCATCGCGCTCCTCGCGGGCTTCACCAGCCTCAGCGAACTCGCCGAGCTGGTGAACATCGGCACGCTGTTCGCCTTCGTCGTCGTCGCGCTCGGCGTGATCATCCTGCGCCGCAGCCGTCCCGAACTGCACCGCTCCTTCCGCACCCCGCTGGTGCCCCTCCTGCCGATCGTGTCCGTCCTGGCCTCGCTGTGGCTGATGCTCAACCTGCCCGCCGAGACCTGGCTGCGGTTCGGCATCTGGATGGCGATCGGCTTCCTCGTCTACTTCGTGTACGGCCGCTCCCACAGCCGCCTCGGACGCCAGGAGGAGACCACGGTCGGCCAGGTGCTGAAGCCGCCGGGCGGAGACGCCGAGTAGTCGGAGTTCTACGGTCGGACGGTTCGCGGGCCCGTGACCTCGGCGCCCAACTCGGCTACTCTGCGCCGCAGTTCACGGTCGGCCGTGACCACAAGGCAGCGGCGCCCGGCGGCCTCGGCGGCCAGCTCCACGATGCTGTCGTCGCCGCTGCCGGGCGCCGAGTGCACCCGTACGCCCGGGACGGACGTCACTTCACGGGCGGACCCCTCGACCACGAGGACGACGTCCAGCGGACCCGGGAACTCCGCGAGCCCCTCGGTGGCGTACGGGACGAGCAGGTCCCGCAGACGCTCCGCGGCTCCCCGCCGGTCGCGCCACCAGCCGTCGGGCACGGACCCCACCACATTGGCGGCGTCGACGATCACGAGCAGCGGCACGTCCATGAGACCAGGGTCCCACGGAGGCGGATCACGGGGCCCAGGCCCTGCCGTCGGAGTGCCGCCTGCCGCGCGGCGTCTGGCACGCACGCTCGCGGCGTTGCCGAAAAGCCCTGGTAGCTCCGCTACAAGGACCTTCCGGCGCCTTGCGATCGCACGCACCAGACGCCGCGCGGCCCGCCCTCCGGGCGGACGACGGCACTCCGACGGCAGGGCCTAGAGTAGAGGCGTGTCAATGGTCCGCACAGTGAACGGCGACTGGCTCATACGCGGCCGGGACGGCCGGCTCAGCGCCTACGCTCCGCGGGAGGAAGCGGTGTGGTGCTATGCCGAGCACCTCCCGGGCGGCCCGTGGGCGGCACCCCGCCCGGTCGGCGGCAACCAGCGCGTGCACCCGGTGCTCGCCGTGGGACAGGGCGCCGACGGCTACGCCCATCTGGTCTCCTGGCGTCCCACCGGCGGGCAGGAGGCGGGGCTCGTGCACTCCACCCACTTCCGGCCGCAGCTCGCCGCGCTCGACTGGAACCCGCTCGGGCACCCCAACCAGAAGGGGGAGCGGACCGGCGTACCGGCCGTCGCGGTCGACGCGCAGGGCCGCGCCCACGTCTTCGTACCCAACCGGGGTGGCGGGGTGAGCATGCGCGGCCAGAAGGAACGCGGCGGCTGGGGGCCGTGGCGCGACCTCAAGGGCCGTGAGGTGGAGGGCGAACTGGCGGCCGTGACCCGCGCGTCCGGCCTCGTCGAGCTGTACGCGGCCTCACCGGCGGGCATTCTGCGCTGGACCCAGGCGGGCCCCGGCCACATCCCCGCGCTAGACGAGGAGCCGCTGAAGGTCGCGGCGCGGCCCGGCACCCTGCGGGCCCTCGTCACCTCCGAGGAGCACGTCACCCTCTTCTTCACCGACGAGACGGACACCGTGTGCGCCTGGCGGGCCGGTTCGGAGCCGGTCGCACTCATCACCTGCGCCGGACCAGGCCCGGTCTCCGCCGTCCGCTGCACGCTCGACGACGTCGACTGCACACTGCTCGCCCAGCGTTCCGCCAGCGGCCGTATCGCCTTCGCCGCCTACCCGACCGAGCAGGAGCCCGCCGGTGCCTGGTGGGCCGAGTCGGGGCCCCAACTGCCCGCGGACGTCCAGGTGTCACTGGGCGAGGACCATGAGGGCCGGGTCGTGGCGGCCACGCTCCAGTACGGCTCCGAGGAGTTCCTGATGACCCGGCGGAAGGCCGAGCCGGGGCTCGCGCTCGAAGCCTGGCACCGGATCGAGCCTCAGTAGCGCCCGGCGCGAGCGGAACCGGCCGCGGCAACGACGATGCCCGGCACACCGGTTGGTGTGCCGGGCATCGGCTTCGTACGGGTCCTGCATACGGCCCTTGCGGGTCCTTACGCGGGGACGCTCGCCACGCCCTGCGTCAGGAACCGCTTCCCGGTCACGCGCTCGGAGACGCCCTCGCGGTCCAGGTACGGCGTGATACCGCCCAGGTGGAAGGGCCAGCCGGCGCCCGTGATCAGGCAGAGGTCGATGTCCTGGGCCTCGGCGACGACGCCCTCGTCGAGCATGAGCCCGATCTCCTGGGCGACGGCGTCCAGGACGCGCTCGCGGACCTGCTCCTCGGTCAGGACGACATCGCCCTGCTTCAGCAGCGCCGCGACCTCCGGGTCGAGTTCCGGCTTCCCGGAGTCGTACACGTAGAAGCCGCGCTTGCCCGCCTTGACGACGGCCGCGAGGTTCGGGGAGACCGTGAAGCGGTCAGGGAAGGCCCGGTTGAGGGTCTCCGAGACGTGCAGACCGATCGCGGGGCCGACCAGTTCGAGGAGGACGAGCGGAGACATCGGCAGGCCCAGGGGCTCCACCGCCTTCTCCGCGACCTCGACCGACGTGCCCTCGTCGATGACGTTCTGGATCTCGCCCATGAAGCGGGTCAGGATGCGGTTGACGACGAACGCCGGGGCGTCCTTCACCAGAACCGCGGTCTTCTTCAGCTTCTTGGCGACACCGAAGGCCGTGGCCAGCGAGGCGTCGTCGGTCTGCTCGCCGCGGACGATCTCCAGGAGCGGGAGGATCGCGACCGGGTTGAAGAAGTGGAAGCCCACGACCCGCTCGGGGTTCTTGAGCTTCGACGCCATCTCGGTGACCGAGAGGGACGAGGTGTTGGTGGCGAGGATCGCGTGTGCCGGGGCGACCGCCTCGACCTCCGCGAACACCTGCTGCTTGACGCCGATCTCCTCGAAGACGGCCTCGATGATGAAGTCCGCGTCGGAGAAGCCCTCGGCCTTGTCCAGCACACCGGTGACCAGGGCCTTCAGGCGGTTGGCCTTGTCCTGGTTGATCCGGCCCTTGCCGAGCAGCTTGTCGATCTCGGCGTGGACGTAGCCCACACCCTTGTCGACGCGCTCCTGGTCGATGTCGGTCAGCACGACCGGCACCTCAAGGCGGCGCAGGAAGAGGAGGGCCAGCTGCGAGGCCATCAGGCCGGCACCGACGACGCCCACCTTCGTCACCGGACGCGCCAGGCTCTTGTCCGGGGCACCCGCCGGGCGCTTGGCGCGCTTCTGGACGAGGTTGAACGCGTAGATGCCGGACCGCAGTTCGCCGCCCATGATCAGGTCGGCGAGGGCCACGTCCTCGGTGTCGTACCCCTGCTGGAGGTCGCCGTTCTTGGCCGCGGCGATGATGTCCAGCGCGCGGTACGCGGCCGGGGCCGCCCCGTGCACCTTGCCGTCCGCGATGAAGCGGCCCTTGGCGACGGCCTGGTCCCAGGCCTCGCCGCGGTCGATCACGGGACGCTCGACCTTGATCTCGCCCTTGAGGACGTTCGCCGTCCAGATCAGCGACTGCTCAAGGAAGTCGGCGCCCTCGAAGATGGCGTCGGCGATGCCCAGGTCGAAGACCTGCTGGCCCTTGAGCTGCTTGTTCTGGTTGAGCGAGTTCTCGATGATCACGCTCACCGCGCGGTCGGCGCCGATCAGGTTCGGGAGCAGCGTGCAGCCGCCCCAGCCCGGGACCAGACCGAGGAAGACCTCGGGGAGCGAGAAGGCCGGCAGCGCCTTGGAGACGGTCCGGTACTCGCAGTGCAGGCCGACCTCGACGCCGCCGCCCATCGCCGCGCCGTTGTAGTAGGCGAAGGTGGGTACGGCGAGGGCGGCGAGGCGCTTGAAGACCTCGTGGCCGCCCTTGCCGATGGCGAGCGCGTCGTCGTGGTTCTTCAGGAGCTCCACGCCCTTGAGGTCCGCGCCGACCGCGAAGATGAACGGCTTGCCGGTGACGCCGGCACCGACGATCTCGCCGGCCGCGGCCTCCTTCTCGATCTGGTCGATCGCGGCGTTGAGGTTCGCCAGCGAGGCCGGGCCGAAGGTGGTCGGCTTGGTGTGGTCGAAGCCGTTGTCCAGCGTGATGAGCGCGAAGCGCCCGGCGCCGAACGGCAGGTCGAGGTGGCGGACGTTCGCGGACGTCACGACCTCGTCGGGGAACAACTCGGCCGCGCCCTTGAGGAGTTCAGCGGTGCTCACTTGTCGCCTCCGGCGTCCTTGTGGTGCGGGTTCTCCCAGATGACCGTGGCGCCCATGCCGAAGCCGACGCACATGGTGGTGAGGCCGTAGCGGACCTCCGGCTGCTCCTCGAACTGGCGGGCCAGCTGCGTCATCAGCCGGACACCGGAGGAGGCCAGCGGGTGGCCGTACGCGATGGCGCCGCCGTACTGGTTGACGCGCGCGTCGTCGTCGGCGATGCCGTAGTGGTCGAGGAAGGCCAGGACCTGGATCGCGAACGCCTCGTTGATCTCGAAGAGGTTGATGTCCTCGATCGACAGACCCGCCTTGGCGAGGGCCTTCTCGGTCGCCGGGATCGGCCCGTAGCCCATGACCTCGGGCTCGACGCCCACGAAGGCGTACGAGACGAGACGCATCTTGACCGGCAGGTTGTTCTCGCGCGCGAAGTCCTCGCTGGCGATGATCGAGGCGGTGGCGCCGTCGTTGAGACCGGCCGCGTTACCGGCGGTGACCCGGCCGTGCACGCGGAACGGCGTCTTGAGGCCGGCCAGGTTCTCCAGGGTCGTGCCGGGGCGCATCGGCTCGTCCGCCGTGACCAGGCCCCAGCCGGTCTCGCCGACCTCGGCGTTGGTGTTCCGTACGGAGATCGGCACCAGGTCCTGCTGGATCTTGCCGTTGGCGTACGCCTTGGCGGCCTTCTCCTGCGAGCGCACCGCGTACTCGTCGGCGCGCTGCTTGGTGATCTGCGGGTAGCGGTCGTGCAGGTTCTCCGCGGTCATGCCCATGAACAGGGCGGACTCGTCGACCAGCTTCTCGCTGACGAACCGCGGGTTCGGGTCCACGCCCTCGCCCATCGGGTGGCGGCCCATGTGCTCGACACCACCGGCGATGACGGCGTCGTACGCGCCGAAGGCGATGGAGCCCGCGGTGGTCGTGACGGCCGTGAGCGCACCGGCACACATGCGGTCGATCGAGTAGCCGGGCACGGACTGCGGCAGCCCGGCCAGGATTCCGGCCGTGCGGCCGAGCGTCAGGCCCTGGTCGCCGATCTGCGTGGTCGCGGCGATGGCGACCTCGTCGATCTTCTTCGGGTCGAGACCGGGGTTGCGGCGCAGCAGCTCCCGGATCGCCTTCACGACGAGGTCGTCGGCGCGGGTCTCGTGGTAGATGCCCTTCGGGCCCGCCTTGCCGAACGGGGTACGGACGCCGTCCACGAAGACGACGTCCCTGACGGTACGAGGCACGATGGCTCTCCTCCAGATGCGGGATGGCACTGCTGCGTAGCGCTGAGCGCGCGCTCAGGTCCCATGCTACTTGTGGGTAACGTGGCTGCCCAGTCCCGGGGCGGGGAGCGGCGAAGGTCACATGGCTCTCTGTGTCTGCGACGGGAGGGTTGTGTGACTGCCGCGGGCCGGTGGGGGCTGGTCGCGCAGTTCCCCGCGCTCCTTCGGGGCGCCCCGAAGGAGCGCGGGGCTGTGACATATGCGGCTCCGCCGCGTGGGCGCGACCAGCCACATCCGACCCGCACCCCGCATACGACACCAGGCCTCACCCCCTGGGCGGCGCAGTGGACCCCCGAGGCGTAAGAACAGGCGTCGGCACCGGATGAGACCCGAGACCGTCCCCGGTGATCACCCCGAACAACGTACGAGCCACCTCCGCCCCGAACCCGTGCACGTCATGACTCATCGCGGACAGAGTCGGATGCGTCAGCCGGCACAGCTGAGAGTCGTCCCAGGCGAGCAGCGAGACATCCCCCGGCACCGACAGCCCCATCTCGGACGCCACCGAAAGCCCCGCCACAGCCATGATGTCGTTGTCGTACACGATCGCGGTCGGCCGATCCGGCGCCGCCGCGGTCAGCAGAGACCGCGTCGCCCGAGCCCCCGCATCCCCGGAGAAGTCGGTGGCGACCTGCCAAGCCCCGGCCAGCTCCAACACCCGAGCCGCCTCGTCGAACGCGGCCGTACGGATGGACGTGTGCCCGAGGGCGGCCGCCCCGCCCACCCGGGCGACCCGCCGATGCCCGAGCGCCGCGAGATAGCTCACGGCCTCGGTGACGGCGGTCGCGTCGTCGGTCCACACCGAGGTGAGGCTGCCGGTGAGCGAGGGGTGCCCGACGGCCACGACGGGCATGCCGAGCCGTTCGACGGCGGGCACGCGCGGGTCGTCCGCCTGGAAGTCCACCAGGATCGACCCGCTGATCTGGTTCCCCCGCCACCAGGCATCCTGGAGCCCGACCTCCTCGTCCACCGTGCGCACCAGCCGCAGCAGCAGCGAGCAGGAGTGCTCGGTCAGGACGCTCTCCAGGCCCGAGATGAACTCCATGTAGAACGGTTCGAGCCCGATCTGTTTCGCCGGCCGGCAGATGGCGAGGCCCACCACGTCCACGCGCCGGCTGGACAGCGACCGCGCGGCGAGGTTCGGCGCCCAGCCCAGTTCGCGGGCCGCTTCGAAGATCCGGTCCCGGGTCGAGTCGGACAGCCCCGGTTTGTGGTTGAAGGCGAGCGACACGGCCCCCTTGGACACACCGGCCCGCGCGGCGACGTCCTTGATCGTGACGCGGGGTGGTGTCGTCATCGTGCGGGCTCCACGCAGTACAGGGCGGATCGTGCGGTCTCGGCATCGGGAGTCTCCCAGCCGCGCACCCCGATGGTCACCCGCTCGCCGGGAAGCAGGGTCACCAGCCCCCGGTCGGCCGACGCCGTGGGCGACAGCCGGTCGGCCTGCAGGAGCAGATCCCGTACGAGCGTGTGGGCCGTGACGGTCACCTCGCCCGGAGCGACGGTCACGTCGAACTGCGGGCGGGCGTACGGGACTTCACGGTCGGGCGCCGGGAAGTGCACGGCCCGCAGCCCGTCCGTGTCCGCGTCCGCGTCCGCGTCCGGGGCAGTGTCCGCCACCAGGAACTCCTTGGGCCCGACCGGTTCCAGGTCCTTCGGTACGCGGATGTCGGCGACCGCCCTCGCCCCGGCCCGCAGCCCCACGCGCGCCTCGGCCACGAGCGCACCCTCGACGGACATCCGACGCAGCGTCAGACTTCCCTCCCACACCTCGGCCGACTGGTTGACGGCGGCCAGCACCAGTCCCCCCGGCCGGAGTTGAAGGGTCAGCAGCCGGTCCGCGTACAGCCGCTTCAGTTCGTGGAAGAGCGGCTTCTCCCGGCCGTCCCCGTCGATCGCCGCCCAAGACGTCACCGGCCAGCAGTCGTTGAGCTGCCAGACGATCGTGCCCGCGCAGACGGGCCAGTGCGAGCGCCAGTGCTCGATCCCGGCGGCGACGGCCCGGGCCTGGTTGACCTGGGTGAGGTAGTGCCAGCGGTCGAAGTCGCCCCCGGAGAAGCCCTCTTCGGGCACGGTGAAGTGACGGGCGAGCCCGCGCTCCAGCTTTCCGTTCCCGTCGTCGGCCTTCTGGTGGTGCAGCATGCCGGGGGAGTCGGGCGTGAGCTCCTCGCCGGGCAGGGCGCGCCGAAGTGTGGCGTACGCGGGCGGCGCCTGCCAGCCGAACTCGGCCACGAAACGCGGGACATCGAGCCGGTAGTCCGCGTAGTCCTCGCGGTTCCACACCTCCCACGAGTGATGGGTGCCGTGCGCCGGGTCGTTGGGGTGGTGGTCCCAGGACCCGGACCAGGGGCTGCCCGCCGTATACGGCCGTGTCGGGTCCAACTCGGCGACGACACGCGGCAGCAGGCCCAGGTAGTACCCCTCGCCCCACGACTCACCGGCCAGCCGCTGCTCCCAGCCCCAGTCCTTGAAGCCCCACAGGTTCTCGTTGTTGCCGTTCCACAGCACGAGCGAGGGATGCGGCATCAGACGTACGACGTTCTCGCGTGCCTCGGCCTCCACCTCGGCGCGCAGCGGCTGCTCCTCGGGGTAGGCGGCGCAGGCGAAGGGGAAGTCCTGCCAGACCATCAACCCCAGCTCGTCGCAGGCCTCGTAGAAGTCCTCGCTCTCGTAGATGCCGCCGCCCCAGACGCGTACGAGATCGACGCCCGCCCCGGCCGCCTGGGTCAGCCGGGTGCGGTACCGCTCGCGGGTGATCCGGGACGGGAAGACGTCGTCCGGGATCCAGTTGACCCCGCGGGCGAAGAGCCGCTCGCCGTTGACGACGAAGGTGAAGGCGGAGCCGTGCTCGTCGGCGCCGCGGTCCAGCTCGACGGTCCGGAAGCCGACCCGGCGCTGCCAGGAGTCGAGCGGCCCTCGCGCGTCGGAGAGCGTCAACTCGACGTCGTACAGCGGCTGTTCGCCGTATCCGCGCGGCCACCAGAGCTCGACGTCCGGCACGTCGAGACGGACGGCTCCGCTCGTGCCGGTGAACTCCGTGCTCGCCTCGACACCGCCGATCCGGGCGCTCAGAGTGAGCCCCGCCTCGACCTGGGTCCGCTCGACCTCCACGTGCAACTCGGCCCGGCCCAGGCCCTGTTCAACACTCAGGAGCGGCCGCACCCGGGCGATCCGGGCCGTCGACCAGTGCTCCAGGCGCACCGGCTTCCAGATCCCGGCCGTCACCAGCGTCGGCCCCCAGTCCCAGCCGAAGGAGCAGGCCATCTTGCGGAGGTACTGGAAGGGCTCGGGATAGGCGTTCGGCCGCTCACCGAGGCGCCCGCGCACCGCTTCGGCCTCGGCGTACGCGGACGTGAAGTGCACCGAGAGGCGGCCGTTCAGCCCCGTGACGTCGAAGCGGTGCGAACGGTGCATGTTCCGTACGGAGCCCAGGAGCCGGCCGTCGAGCCGGACCTCCGCGACGGTGTCCAGACCCTCGAAGACGAGGTCGGTCCGCTCGTGCCCGCCCGGGGCCGGAGCGAGGTCCGTCTCGTACGTCCAGTCGCGCCGCCCCACCCACGCCACCTCGGTCTCGTTCCGCCCGAGGAACGGGTCCGGGCTGATCCCGGCCGTCAGCAGATCCGTGTGCACACAGCCCGGCACCGCGGCGGGGAGCGCGACCGTGTCGTGCCGCAGGATCCATCCCTCGTCGACGGGGGTGACGTCCAGCATGCGCACTCCTAAACCGGTATAGGCCACCGTTGACCAGGGCCGGGACGAACTTCGGCATCGTTGGCGAAATAGAGACTTTACCGGTTTAGTTCAGCCTGCCAGAGTGCGGAACCAGCCATCCCACTCGTGCTCATCCGTCCCTGAACGGAGCTGGTGCAGATGAACCGCCGCAGGACACATCGCACGAACGGTCGCACGAACCACCGCACGACTTTCGCCGGAGCCCTCCTCGCCGCCGCGCTGCTGGCGGCGGGCTGCACCGGGAGCGGAGGCTCGTCCAAGGGCGCGGACGCCAAGGCCCCCGTCGACCCGGACAAGGTGTCCGGCACGATCACGGTCCTCACCCACCGGACGGACCTCGTGCAGAACGGCACGATGAAGAAGTACGCCGCCGAGTTCAACAAGACCTATCCCAAGGTCGAGGTCGAGTTCGACGCCCTCACGGACTACGAGGGCGAGGTCAAGATCCGCATGAACACCGAGAACTACGGCGATGTGCTGATGATCCCCGCCGTGATCAAGAAGGCCGACTACCCCAAGTTCTTCGCCTCGCTCGGCACGCAGGCCGAGCGCAGCAAGGAGTACCTCTTCACCGACTTCACCACGGTCGACGGCAAGGTCTACGGCCAGAGCCCGATGGGCGCGGTCCCCGGCTTCCTCTACAACAAGCGGATCTGGGCGGAGGCCGGCGTCACCGACTGGCCCACCACACCCGCCGAGTTCATCGCCGGTCTCAAGGCCGTCAAGTCCAAGACCGACGCGGTCCCGTACTACACGAACTTCAAGGACATGTGGCCGCTGACCCAGTGGACGTCCGTCAACGGCTCGGTCAGCTGCGACCCGCAGGCCACCACCAGGCTCGCCGACGGCGAACCGTGGGCCGAGGGCGGGGACCTGCGGGTCGGCGACACGCTGCTCCACGACATCGTGCGTGAGGGGCTCATCGAGAAGGACCCCACGACCACCAACTGGGAAGGATCCAAGCCCAAGTTGGCGAAGGGGGACATCGCCACGATGTGGCTGGGCTCCTGGGCGGTCACCCAGTTCCAGGCAGCCGCTAAGCAGGCCGGCGCCAACCCCGACGACATCGGCTTCATGCCCTTCCCGGCCCAGGTTGACGGAAAGTTCTGCGCGACCATGTCGCCCGACTACAACCAGGCCGTCAACGTCAACTCCGACCACAAGGACGCGGCCCGCGCCTGGATCGACTGGTTCACCGACAAGTCCGGCTACGCGGCCGACAACCTGACCCTCTCGCCGGTCAAGGGCGCCCCGCTGCCCGAGGTGCTGAAGCCGTACGAGGACGCGGGCGTCAAGCTCATCGAGCTCGACGACGCGAAGGGCGCGGCGGTCAAGGAGATCGACAACGCCTCGGAGGTCGGCATCAACAAGCCCGACTACCGCCAGGACCTCGTCGACCTCGCCCGCGGCGCGAGGAAGGGCAGCCTCGACGACTTCCTGGGGGACCTGGGCCAGCGCTGGAGCGAGGCACAGCAGACCTTGGGGTCCTGATGACGGACACGGCCAAGAAGGACATGACCGGGACGGGGACGACCGAGACGGACATGACCGGGCAGGCGGCGCGGCCGAAGGAGGCCGCGCCCGCCGCCCGCCCCGCGGCCCGCGCCCCGCGCCGGATACGCCTCAGGCGGGGCCTCACCCCGTGGCTCTTCCTCGCCGCCCCGCTGGTCCTCCTGATCACGTTCACCTACGCGCCGGTCGCCAACATGGTCGCGTACAGCTTCACCGACTGGGACGGGGTCAGCCCCGAGCTCAGTTACACGGGCGGCGAGAACTACGTCGAACTCCTCACCCGCCCCGAGCTGTTCGAGGTCTTCTTCGTCAGCGGCTACTACCTCGCCGCCTCGGTGATCCAGATCGCCGCCGCGCTCTACTTCGCGACGGTCCTGAGCTTCAACGTGCGCTTCCGGAACTTCTTCAAGGGCGTGCTCTTCTTCCCGTATCTGATCAACGGGGTCGCGATCGGTTTCGTCTTCCTCTACTTCTTCCAGGACGGCGGCACCCTCGACTCGGTGCTGAGCCTCTTCGGCATCGGCACGGACCACGCCTGGCTGGGCACACCGGTGTCCGCGAACACGTCACTGGCGGGCGTCTCCGTCTGGCGCTACATGGGCCTGAACTTCGTCCTCTTCCTCGGCGCGATCCAGTCGATCCCGGGGGAGTTGTACGAGGCCGCCGAGCTGGACGGCGCCAACCGCTGGCAGCAGTTCCGGCACATCATCGCGCCCGGCATCAGGCCCGTACTCAGCCTGAGCGTGATCCTCTCGATCTCCGGCTCGCTCTCGGTCTTCGAGATCCCGTACATCATGACGGGCGGGGCGACCGGCACCGAGACCTTCGTGATCCAGACGGTGAAGCTGGCCTTCCAGTTCAACAAGACGGGGCTCGCCTCGGCGGCGGCGGTCGTGCTGCTGCTGATCATCCTGGCGGTGACCTGGGTGCAGCGGCGCCTGGTCCCGGACGACAAGGTGGATCTCGTATGAGCGCGAACGGTCTAACGAGTACGCGGGGGATGAGCGCCCCGACCCGTCGGAGTATCGCCCGCACACTCACGTATCTGTCGCTGGTCGTCGCCTCCGTCGTCGTCCTGCTCCCGCTCCTCGTGGTCCTGCTGACCTCCCTCAAGTCCGAGAAGGAGATGGCGAACGACAGTGGAGCGCTCCAACTGCCCGACAACCCGCTGAACTTCGACAACTACGTGACGGCGTTCCAGGACGGCCGGATGCTCTCGGCGTTCGGGAACACCGCGTTCATCCTGCTCATCTCCGTCACCGGCACGGTGATCATCGGGTCGATGGCGGCCTACGCGATCGACCGCTTCACGTTCAGGTTCAGGAAGCTGGTCGTCGCGCTCTTCCTGGTCGCCACGCTCGTACCGGGAGTGACCACCCAGGTGGCCACCTTCCAGATCGTCGACAGCTTCGGCATGTTCGACAGCCGCTGGGCGCCGATCGTGCTCTACATGGGCACGGACATCGTCTCGATCTACATCTTCCTGCAGTTCGTGCGGTCCATCCCGGTCTCCCTGGACGAGTCCGCGCGGCTCGACGGCGCCAACGCCTTCACGATCTACCGGAAGATCATTTTCCCGCTGCTGAAGCCCGCGATCGCGACGGTGGTCATCGTCAAGGGGATCACGGTCTACAACGACTTCTACATCCCGTTCCTCTACATGCCGTCCGAGGATCTTGGCGTGATCTCTACGTCGCTGTTCCGCTTCAAGGGGCCCTTCGGAGCGCACTGGGAGACGATCTCGGCCGGCGCGGTGCTAGTCATCCTCCCCACCCTGGTCATCTTCCTGTTCCTCCAGCGCTTCATCTACAACGGCTTCACGCGGGGCGCGACGAAGTAGCGCCCCTCTAGGGGCGCGGGGAACTGCGCGATCAGCCACAACAAACCCGCAGTCGCCGTGAGTCCGAACCACTCACGGCGACTGGGCGACCCTCATTCAATCCTTGGCCTCGACAGACAGCGCCGCCACCAACACCGGCGTAACCTGCTCCACCTGCCACGGCCGAGCCCCGTAGGAGGCGAGCGCCGCCCCCACAGACTCGGCGTCAGCCGAAGCAGGCGGCTCCCAGCACACCCGCCGAACCGTGTCCGGCGTGATCAGATTCTCCTGCGGCATGTTCAACGTCTCCGCCAGCGCCGACACGGCGGCCCGCGCGGCGGACAGCCGGGCCGCGGCCGCCGGGTCCTTCTCGGCCCAGGCGCGCGGCGGCGGCGGCCCCGTCACCGGCTGGCCGGGCTGCGGCAGCTCGGCGTCCGGCAGCTCCTTCGCGCGGTCCACGGCGGACTGCCACTGCTCCAGCTGACGCCTGCCCATGCGGTGCCCGAAGCCGGTCAGCGCGGCGAGCGCGTGCACATTGGCCGGCACGGCCAGCGCGGCCTCGACGATCGCCGCGTCGCCGAGGACCTTGCCCGGCGAGATGTCCCGGCGCTGCGCCACCTGGTCCCGGGTCTGCCACAGCTCCCGTACGACCGCCATCTGCCGGCGGCGGCGCACCTTGTGCATACCGGAGGTGCGGCGCCACGGATCCTTGCGCGGCTCGGCCGGCGGCGCCGAGGCGATCGCGTCGAACTCCTCCCGGGCCCACTCCAGCTTGCCCTGCCGGTCGAGTTCCTTCTCCAGCGCGTCCCGCAGGTCCACGAGCAGTTCCACGTCGAGCGCGGCGTAGCGCAGCCACGGCTCGGGCAGCGGACGCGTCGACCAGTCGACCGCGGAGTGCCCCTTCTCCAGTACGAAGCCCAGGACGCCCTCGACCATCGCGCCGAGGCCGACCCGCGGGAACCCCGCGAGCCGCCCGGCCAGCTCGGTGTCGAAGATCCGGTCGGGAACCATGCCTATCTCGCGCAGACACGGCAG
The DNA here is from genome assembly GCF_040654355.1 of Streptomyces sp. NPDC050704. NCBI lineage: Bacteria > Bacillati > Actinomycetota > Actinomycetes > Kitasatosporales > Streptomycetaceae > Streptomyces > Streptomyces sp. NPDC050704. The sequence goes on from NZ_JBFAHW010000074.1 coordinate 49,538, forward strand.
ATCCTGGGTGGCCGCGTGCAGCACCCACTCCACACCGGAGAGCGCCTCGCCGAGGCCCGAAAGATCGGGGCAGGCGACGGGATCGATCAGCGCGCTGCCCGCGCCCTCGCGGCGCAGCTGCACCAGATAGGCGCGTTGGCCGTAGCGATAGCCGGACGCCCGTTCGGCGTCCACGGCGACGGGGCCGCTGCCGGCCTCGAACGCCGCGATCATCTCGGCGAGCGCGGTCTCGTCCGTGATCACGGGCGGAATTCCGTCGCGGGGCTCCAGCAAGGGGATCGGCGCCGGTTCGACGTCGTCCGGAGGAGCGCCTCCGGTGGTTCGCAGTGAACTGTCTGCTGCGGTCTCTTGGGCGTCGGTCACCTGTCAAGGGTATCTGTGTACCACAGTGTCTCCACGGTGTTCGCCGGCCGTTCCTTTCTGGTCCCGCTCAGCGGCCGGGGATCAAGGGCCCAGGTGCACGAC
>NZ_JBFAHW010000075.1:0-49485 GCF_040654355.1 Streptomyces sp. NPDC050704
GGTCCACGTCCAGGTTGAGGTGCATCTGACGGCCGTAGAGCTTCGCGAGGGCGGCGCCCTACCTCACGCGTCCGGCACCCAGCTTCCGTGGAAGCCCAGTTGCACCCGCCCGGGCAGATGGACCCGGGCCACCGGCTCACCCGTGAAGTCCTGGGCGGACAGGATCAGCAGATCCGCCGCACCTCGCTCGGGGTTGTGGGCGTACGCCAGCGTGTAACCGTCGTCCTCCGCCGCCCTCGCGTCCGTCGGATCCGAGGCGACGAACACCGCCTCTCCCACCGCCGCGTCCCTGGGTAGCCGGTGCACCTGCGACGTCCCGCGGAGCAGGTCGTGCTTGATCAGCTCGCTGTTGAAGGCCCGGTCGGGCGGGTTCCCGTCGGCCGTCAGATACGCCAGGGTCATCTCGGCGGCGGCCGTCGTGTATCCGTACCGGTGCCTGCGCGAGACCAGCGACTCGTTGACGCGCGGGAACTCCTGCGGCCGGTCGTCCAGGACCTTGTCGTGCACGCGGCCCCGTTCGAGGTCGACGGTCCATCGGTGCAGCCGGACGGTCTTCGGCCCGTACGGGCCGCCGGAGCCGCGCCCCGCGACGAGGAAGGGCCCCGGATAGGCCGTGAGGTCGACGACCACCGACGATCCCTCGTCGTACGCGTTGAGGGTGTGCGAGTAGTACGTCGGCTCCGCCTCGAACCAGCGCATCCGCCCGCCGGCCCGCGGCATGACACCCACCCGCGCCGGATGCCGGTCGTTCCACACGTACGGCACCAGGTCGCCCCGCGCCGCACCCGCCGGGTCGAAGGTGATGGGCATGTCGAGGATGACGACGTACTTCTCGGTGAGCGCGAAGTCGTGGATCATCGGGCTGTCCGCCACCGGGATCCTGGTGGTCCGTACGACCCGCCCCGCGGCGTTCATCACCACGTGCCGTACGTGGTTCCAGGTCGGGTAGTACGTGATCGCGTGCAGCTCGCCCGTCTTGGCGTCGAGTTTGGTGTGCGCGGTGAACGAGCCCTTGAGGGTGCCGCGGAAGTCGTAGGTGCCCACCGTGTTGAGCTCGTAGTCGAGTTCGTAGGGCAGCGGGCCGCCCTCCTGGAGGGCCAGGACCTTTCCGCGGTGCCCGATGACGTGGGTGTTGCACGGGAAGTCGTCCGGCGGCACCGGCCCCGGGTAGGGCTCGCCGAGCTGCTCGGCGACGCCCGCGGAGCGCACCCAGCGGTTGCGGTACCACTCGGCGCGGCCGTCGCGCAGCCGCACGCCGTGCACCATGCCGGCGCCGTGCATCCAGTGGTGCGCCCGGGGGTCCTCAAGGCCCAGGACGTTCGGCCCGTTCCTGAGGTAGCGGCCGTTCAGCTCGCGCGGGATCCGTCCGGTGACGGGGAGGTCGAAGGCGGTCAGCTCCTCGGTGACCGGTGCGAACGCCCCTTCCAGGAAGGGGTGGTGGCGCTTCTTCGCCGCGGCGGAAGCACCTGAGCCTGCCGCGAGTCCCCCGGTCGCTCCCATGAGTCCGCCCGCCGCCGCGAGGGCCGCCGCCCCGCGCAGTACGTTCCGTCGGCTGTGCTCAGTCATCTCCGCACCCCTGTCCCGCAGTTGTCGTGGTCGATGTGCACGAGTCTGCTGCGGGAGGCGGGGCCGGTCAGGAGTGCTGGAGCCCCTCCGGGGGTGGTGCCAGGCCCCCTGTTTCGAGCAGCGACATGAGGGCCCGGGCGGCCGGACTGGTCGCCTCCGGGGGCGGCAGCATGGCGACGGTCTCGTACGGCGTCTCGGTGTCGGCCTTGAGGGGGAGGGCCGGCAGGGCCGGTCGTTTGTGGGCGAAGTGGCGCGGCACGACGGCGATGCCCAGACCCTCCTCGACGAGGTCCAGGAGGCCGTGCACGTCGTTGACCTCCAGGGTGACCGTCCGGTGCACGCCCGCTGCGGCGAAGGCCGCGTCGGTGGTGCGGCGCGGACCCCAGTCGGGGTGGAAGTCGACGAAGGCCTCGCCGCCCAGCTCGTCCGGGGTGACCGGCCCACCGGCCGCCAGGCGGTGCGAGGGATGGCAGAGCACGGTCATCGGCTCACTGGTCAGGGGCAGGCAGCGGAGCTGTTCGGTGTCGGCGCGGGTCGTGACGGCGAACGCCAGGTCGAGGCGGCCCGCGGCGACGTCCTCGGCGAGCACGCCCGATCCGGCCTGCCGCAGCCGGATCTCCACGTCCGGGTGCTGCCTCCGGAACGCGGCCAGCAGCTGGGCCACGGGCACCCCGGCGATGCACTGCTCGGTGCCCACCGAGAGCGTGCCGCGCAGCACGCCCTGAACGGCGGCCACGGCGTCGTGGGCCGCGCGGACCTGGGCCAGAATCCGTTCCGCCTCCGTCAGCAGGGCACGCCCTGCCTCGGTGAGTGTGACCCGGCGGGTGGTGCGGACGAAGAGCGGGGCCCGCAGCTCCCGCTCCAGGGCGCGGATCGAGGCGGACAGGCCCGACTGCGACACCATCAGCCGTTCCGCTGCCCGGGTGAAGTGCTGGTCCTCGGCTACCGCGACGAAGTGCTGAAGGTGGCGCAATTCCATGATTGAGAAGCGTATCCGCTGAATCCCATCCGATTCTCCTGTTGGACCGCTGCCCACCGGGCAGGTGACAGTGGACGCCGGGCCCCTCCGTACCGATCCCTCTGGAGAATGTGTTGTACACCGCACACACCGACCGCTATGCGGACATGCCCTACCGGCGCACCGGACGCAGCGGACTGAAGCTGCCCGCGCTGTCGCTCGGCCTGTGGCACAACTTCGGCCCCGACCGGCCGGTGGACACCCAGCGGGCGATCCTGCGCCGCGCGTTCGACCTGGGCGTCACCCACTTCGACCTGGCCAACAACTACGGGCCGCCGCCCGGTGCCGCGGAGTCGGCCCTCGGTGAGGCGCTGACGGCGGACTTCGCGGCGTACCGCGACGAGCTGGTCATCTCCACCAAGGCCGGATACCTGATGTGGCCGGGCCCGTACGGCGAGTGGGGCTCGCGCAAGTACCTGATGTCCTCACTCGACCAGAGCCTGACCCGGATGGGCCTCGAGTACGTCGACATCTTCTACTCCCACCGTCCCGACCCGGAGACCCCGCTCGAAGAGACGATGGGCGCTCTGCACTCGGCGGTCCAGCAGGGCAAGGCGCTGTACGTCGGCGTCTCCAACTACTCGCCCGAGCAGACCCGCGAGGCCGCCAGGATTCTCGGCGACCTTGGCACCCCGCTGCTGATCCACCAGCCGCGCTACTCGATGCTCGACCGGCGCCCCGAGGACGGCCTGCTGGACGCGCTCGACGAGCTGGAGGTGGGCTCCATCGCCTTCTCGCCGCTGGAGCAGGGCCTGCTCACGGGCCGCTACCTGGACGGGATTCCGGAGGGTTCGCGGGCCGCGAGCGACAGCCCCTTCCTGAGTGCCGACAAGGTGACCGACGAGCTGGTCGGCCACCTGCGCGCGCTGAACGAGATCGCCAAGTCGCGCGGCCAGTCCCTGGCCCAGATGGCGCTGGCCTGGGTGCTGCGCGGCGGCCGGGTCACCTCCGCACTGGTCGGCGCCAGCAGTCCCCAGCAGCTGGAGGACAGCGTGGCTGCCACGCGCAATCTGGAGTTCACGGAGGACGAGCTCGCCCGGATCGACGAGATCGTGCGGCAGGCGGCGGCGTAACCTGCACGCCGCGGATGCCACTGGATGCCCCACCCGCGCGACCGCGCGGGTGGGGCACGGTCACGTCGGGACAGTCGCATCGGGGGTCACACCGCCGCGGTCACCGCACTGCGCACCCGTCCGGTACGCAGATAGCCGCAGGACGCGTGGTTGTTCGGCGACCGGTTGTCGACCGGGATGTCGGCGATCATCCTGGCCGCCGCCCTGAAGTCGTTGGCGAGGGTGGTGTCCAGGGTGACGAGGTCGAAGCGGTCGGCGAAGTTCATCCACAGCCGCACGGGCGCGGGAATCCGCAGCGGCCTGGCGACGACGTCCTGGACCTCGGTGTAGCCGAGTGGTGAGCCGAGCGTCACGAACAGCGGGACCGGCTTGCGCGCGAAGCGCTGCTCGCTGAGCACGTCATAGGCGACCACCGTCCCGAGGCTGTGGCTGACCAGCACCACCGGCCCGGTCGCCGCGTCGAGAGCGGTGCGCAGCCGGTCCCGGATCGCGTTGCGTGCCTCGGTGAAGAAGTAGCGGTTGGCGTCCGGGATCAGGCGCCGGAGCAGCTGCCGCAGCAGGAAACGGCGGAGCGGCTCCGGCAGGGGCAGCAGCTCGGCGGTGACGGCGGCGGCTCCTGCCCCAGGTCCGGCCACCGCGAGTGCGGCGGGCGCGGGCGGGGCCGCGGCACGGGCGGCCATGCTGATCGTCAGCGACAGGGCGAACTCCTGCTGCTCCGCAGTCATTGCGCCGAGCGCCTCGCGCACTTCGGCTTCCTCGGACACCTCGGCGTCGTCGGCGACCGAGCCGCTCACGAGGGCGTCGGTCACCAGAGCGTCGGCCACCAGCGCCGCCAGGGCGCCGTCCGCACCGCAGGCGTCGGCCGAGATGGCGGCCGGCCGGCGGTGCAGCAGGTCGGCGTAGTACACCATCCGCGTCCGGTCGCCCATGTCCCGCTCGAACAGGTCCTGGTCCCAGGCGCGTTTGAGTTCGTCCGCCGGAGGCTTGTTGCCCGCTCCGTGGATGTAGATCACGGAGTTGGAGTCTGTGGCGAGTTCCATAAGTCTCCCCGAGTTCGCCGCGTCGGCCGCTCCGGAATCCCCCCATCGCGGAGCGGTCTGCGGTGAGAGTCCTGCCGTACGGGGATCCGGTCAAGCCGTGGCCACGAGAGGACTCAGTCCGTGATGCGTTCCTCCAGACGTACGGTGACGGTGTCGCCGGCCTCCTTGCCGATGGCTTTGCGCATGTCGGCCTTCACGGGCAGCTTGTGCGTACCGTCGCCAAGGGCCATGAACGAACTCCGGAAGGGACGGCCGTCGATCGTCCCGCGGACCTTGACCAGTCCCCGGGTGCCGAAGAACGCGACGGAATCGGGCCAGACGAGATAGGTCCAGCCGCCTTTTTCGGGGCTCTTCCGAAGTACGGCGGTGAATTGCTGATCCAGTTCGGTGTCCGTGCTCATGGTCTTCTCCGATTCACCCGGTGATCTCTCACCTATGGAGACCACCGGGCGCGGCGAAACTCATCGCGGCCGCCGTATCAGGCTCCGGCGGGCACCCGGTCCAGGAATCCGCGCACGCTCCGGATCCGCCCTTCGCCGTCCAGGGAGATCACGTCGAACCCGGCGACCGGCGCCGAACCGTCCGCCGTGCTGACCAGCTCCCAGCCGAAGCGGGCGATGTCATGGTGTCCGTCCACAGTCCCTGTGAGGCGGAAAGAGAAGCCGGGGAACTGCTCATGGGCCGCGGCTATCACGGCCGCGATCCCGTCATGCCCGCTGACATCGGCGAGCGGATCGGTGTAGCTGCCGTCCGTGGTCCAGGCGGCGGCCACGGCCTTCGCCAACGCCTCGTTCTCGGCCGCGTTCCAGGCCTCGAAGTAACGGGCGACGGCGGACTCGTATCGGTTCTGGTTCGCGGACATGGCGATCAGCCTCCATCGAGGTCGTACGTACTGGTCAGGGTCCGGATCGGACGCTCTCGGGATCCGGTGTCGCAACCCTGCCCGGCGGCGCCCGGCGCGTCGATTACCCCTCGGGTAATGGGCCTGCGGGACCGGGGCCGACGGAGCCCGCGTCATTTCGGCCAACCATCGTCGTGAATATGCCAGGAGACTGGCCGGAAAGGCATGGTGACACTGTGTCAGGGGTGGCGATACTTGAATGCTGGGACCATTCACCGTCGTTGAACCGTCGATCGAACAGCGCCATCGTGCACAGCAAGCGAGCCGCAGGAAAGAGAGGCCGGACCCGCAGCAAGCGGATGTAATGGGGGAGCGATCGTGCACGACGAATTCCTGTGCCATGTCACCGCGTACGGGGTGTGCGGGGGATTGCGGATCGGCGTACCGCTCGGCACGTATCGGGCACCGACCCTGGCACTGGCACTGTGGTGGTTACGGGACCGGGCGTCATGGATCGCCGAGCGACTGGATCCGAACCCCGACGCCCCGTACTTCCCGCCGAACTCGATGGCACCCGTGGCCGCCACCACGCCGGACGTGCCGGGCGTGCTGCGCGCATGGTGCGGCGACATCGACGAACAGGAGCTGGCGGCCGACGCGTTGGCCGCCGGGCAACTCGTCCGCATCGCGACGAAGGACGAGACCACCGAGTACGAGCTGCTCGCGGAGTCGGTCGACGCCCTGCGGATGCAGCGCACCATCCCCTTCCTGTCCGTCCCGGCCGCCTGACCCGGCACGGGAGCGGCGAACGGGCGGCTCCCGTCTGCCAGGCGAATATGTGGACGAATAGCTAGAATTCTGGCATGGGAGAGCGGTCGGCAGTGCCCGAACTCGTCCTCGAAACCGAGACGGGCTCCACGGTGATGACCCCGAACCACGACTATCACGTCGGACGGGACCCGCTGAGCGACATCGTCATCGACGACGCCCGGGTCTCCTGGCACCACGCGGTCCTGCGGCCCGACGCCGACCACTGGACGCTGGAGGACGAGAACAGCACGAACGGTACGTACGCCGACGGCCGCCGCGTCCACGAGTGGGACGTGGGACCGGGTAGCGTCATCCGTTTCGGCAACCCCGCCGACGGCCCGTGCGCCGTACTCGTCGGCCGGCCCCCGCCCGCGCCCGAGCGCCCCTCTGCCGTCTCCATGCCGGCCGCGACCGGTACGTTCCGGCAGCCCACGACCGTGCGCCCGCTGCCCGCCCGTACCGTCCGCATCGGCCGCGGCGGCGACAACGACCTGGTCGTCGACGACCTCATCGTCTCCCGACGGCACGCGGAGCTGCGGGCGCTGCCGGACGCCACGTACGAGATCGTCGACCTGGGCAGCCACAACGGCACGTTCCTCAACGGCCGGCCCGTCACCCGCGCCGCGATGGCCGAGGGCGACATCGTCGGGATCGGCCACTCGGCGTTCTGCCTGGTCGGCGACCAGCTGCAGGAGTACGTCGACACCGGCGAGGTCTCCCTCGACGTGCAGGACCTGACGGTCGCCGTCGACCGGGGCCGCAAGACCCTCCTCGACCGGGTCTCCTTCCCCGTCGGCGAGAAGTGCCTGCTCGCCGTCGTCGGGCCCAGCGGCGCCGGGAAGTCCACGCTGCTCAACGCGCTGACCGGGCAGCGCCCCGCCGACCTGGGCACGGTCCTGTACGACGGCCGCGACCTGTACCGGGACTACGCCGAGCTGCGCCAGCGCATCGGCCTGGTACCGCAGGACGACATCCTGCACGCCCAGCTGACCGTGCGGCGGGCCCTCACCTACGCTGCCGAGCTGCGCTTCCCGCAGGACACCGCGAAGGCCGAGCGCAGGGCCCGGGTCGACGAGGTCGTGCGCGAGCTGGGCCTGGAGGAGCGGGTCGGGCAGTCCATCCACAGCCTCTCCGGCGGCCAGCGCAAGCGCGTCAGCGTGGCTCTCGAACTGCTCACCAAGCCCTCGCTGCTCTTCCTCGACGAGCCGACCTCCGGACTGGACCCCGGCATGGACCGCTCCGTGATGCACATGCTGCGCGGCCTTGCCGACGACGGCCGGACCGTCATCGTGGTCACCCACAGTGTGCTCAGCCTCGACGTCTGCGACCGGCTGCTCGTCCTCGCCCCCGGCGGCAAGGTCGCCTACTACGGGCCGCCGGACGAGACGCTCGCCTTCTTCGGCTACGAGCAGTGGCCCGAGGCGTTCGAGGCCTTCGAACGGGACCATGACCGGGACTGGGCGGGCGACTACCGGGAGTCGCTCCAGCACCGGCAGTACATCGTCAACTCCACCGCCCAGCCGCACCTCGCTCAGGCCGCCCCGGCAGCCGGCACGGTTCCCCGGCCGCCCAAGGCGCAGAGCTGGGGCTCCCAGCTGAACACGCTGGTGCGCCGGTACGCGGCCGCCCTCGGCGCCGACCGGACGTTCCTCGCCATCATGATCGCCCTGCCGTTCGTGATGGGCGCCATGGCCCGGGCGCTGGCCGGGAGCAAGCTGACGCAGGAGACGGCGATGAACGCGCTGCTCATCCTCTGTGTCGGTGGAGTCCTGACGGGGGCGGCCAACGCCGTGCGGGAATTGGTCAAGGAACGCGTGATCTACCAGCGCGAACGGGCCGTGGGCCTGTCCAGATCGGCGTACCTGATGTCCAAGGTCGTCGTCCTGGGCGCCATCACCGTCCTGCAAGCCGTCGTGCTGACCCTGGTCGCGCTGCTCGGCGTCGACCTGAACGCGCCCGGCGGCGAAGGCGTGCTCCTGTCGCCCCTCGTCGAGATCACGCTCGCCGTCGCGCTGCTCGCCTTCACGGCGATGATGCTCGGCCTCCTCGTCTCCGCGCTGGTGCGCAAGGAGGAGGTCACGATGCCCCTGCTCGTGCTCCTCGCCATCGTGCAGGTCGTGTTCTGCGGTGCGCTGCTGAAACTCGATGGCGTACCGGGCATCGAGCAGCTGTCCTGGCTGGTGCCGTCGCGGTGGGCGCTGGGCGCGATGGCGGGCACCGTCGGTCTGGCCCGGCTGGTGCCCGGCGAGCTGACCGCCGACCCGCTGTTCCGGCACTCGACGGGGGTGTGGCTGCTCAACATGGGCATGCTCGTCGTCCTCTCGGCCGTCTTCGGGTACCTGGTCGCCCGGCTGCTGCGGCGGCACGAACCCGAGGTCATGCGGAAGTAGGCGAGATGACGACGACCCCCGACTTCCGCCCCACGCATGTCGTTCCGCGGGACGGCATGCCCGCCTGGGAGGCTCCGGACCCGGCCCGGCCGACCGTGCCCCTCGACGCCCTGCTGCCGGTCCGGCTCGTCGAACGGCTCGGCGACTGGGGCCATGTCCTCTGCGCCAACGGCTGGTCGGCGTGGGTCGACGGCCGTCTCCTGCTCGCCGTACCGCAGGAGCCGCCCGCCGCGGGCCAACCGCTCGCCCGCACCGCGGACCCGCGCCCGCTGCTGGCCCGCGTCGAGGAGGCGCTGGACCGCTACCGGCAGGCGGTCGACGAGCTGACGGACGGGCGGCTCGACGGGGAGTCGTTCCACGGCCGCACGCGAGGCGTGCGGGTCGGGATTGTCGTCGACGGGGAGGCCGTGTGGCTGTACGAGGCCGAGCACGAGCGGTGGGTGTACTGCGACGGCACCCGACTGAGCACGTACGCGACACCGGAACCACCCGCCGCGGCCGGACCGGAACCACCCGCCGGGGCCCGACCGGAGCCGACCCAGGTCGTGGGGGCCACCGGACCCGAACCGACCCAGGTCGTCGGGGACGTCGGCCACGATCCCACCCGGCTGGTCACGGGTCCCGGTGACGGCTGATGCCGCACGACACGAGCGTGTACTCGGGACGGCCCTCCGGGCTGATCGGCCAGCAGATCGCGGGCTACCGGATCGAGCGCGAGATCGGCCGCGGCGGGATGGCCGTCGTCTACCGCGCCAAGGACCTGCGCCTCGACCGGACCGTCGCCCTCAAACTGCTCGCGCCCGAGCTCGCCCGCAACGACACCTTCCGCAAACGCTTCACGCACGAGTCACGGGTGGCCGCCGCGATCGACCACCCGCACATCGTGCCGGTCTTCGAGGCGGGCGAGACCGACGGCGTCCTCTACATCGCCATGCGGTACGTGGCCGGCCGTGACCTGCGCCATCTGCTGGACCGGGAAGGCCCGTTGGCCCTCTCGGTGGCCACCCGGATCGCCGCCCAGGTGGCGTCCGCGCTCGACGCCGCCCACGACCACGGACTGGTCCACCGCGACGTCAAACCGGGCAACATCCTGGTGGCGGCGGGCACGGACAGCGACCACCCGGAGCACGCCTACCTCACCGACTTCGGCCTCACGAAGAAGTCCCTGTCCCTGACCGGATTCACCACCGTCGGCCAGTTCGTCGGCACGCTCGACTACGTGTCGCCCGAGCAGATCTCCGGGCGCCCGGTCGACGGCCGCTGTGACGTCTACAGCCTCGCCTGCGTCCTCCACGAGGCCCTGGCCGGCCGGCCGCCCTTCCAGCGCGACGACGACATGGCACTGCTGTGGGCCCACCAGTACGACCAGCCGCCCCGCCTGACCGAACAGCGCCCCGATCTTCCCCCTCCGGTCGACGGTGTCATGGCCAGAGCCCTCGCCAAGAGCCCCGAGGGCCGCTACGACTCCTGCCTCGACTTCGTGGCCGCGTTGCGGGCGGCGGCGACGGGAGTTCAGGAAAGGGGCCGCACGCCGACCCTGGTGGACGTCCCGGGCGCCGGGGGCGCCGAGGGCCCGGGCCCCGTACCCGAACCGCCGGGCTGGGCGCTGCCGGTCTTCACCCGGCCGCGGTACGGGAAGCTCACCGGCGAATAGCCCGCGAGACGGAACCGGCCGGCAGCGCGAGAGAGGGAAGGGCCCCGCCGGATCATTCCGGCGGGGCCCTTCCCGTACCCCCGTCTATGGAGTTCAGGCGTCCACCCGTGAACGCCGCGGCTCCTCTTCCGGTGCCTCGGTGAGCCCGACCCGCGCGTGCAGCCTGCGCAGGCCGGCCGGGGCGTACCAGGCGGACCGGCCGAGGATCCGCATCGCCGCGGGCACCAGCACCCCGCGCACGGCGACCGCGTCGATGACGATGGCGAGGCCGCTTCCGAGGCCGAACATCATCAGGAAGCTGATGTCGCTGGTGCCGAAGGCGAAGAAGGAGACCGCGAGGAGTCCGGCCGCCATGGTGACCAGCCGTCCGGTCCTGGCCAGCCCTTGGGTCACCGCGGTGTGCCGGTCGGCGCCCGCGTCGTGCAGCTCCTTCATCCGGCTGGTCACGAAGACCTCGTAGTCCATCGAGAGGCCGAAGGCGACACAGAACATCAGCACGGTCATGGAGGTGTCCATCGGCTGCGGGGTGAAGCCGAAGAAGGAGGCCAGATGACCGTCCTGGAAGATCCACACCATCGTGCCGATCGCCGCGGCCATGGACACCGCGTTGAGCAGCAGGGCGCGCAGCGGCTGGACGACGCTGCCGGTGAAGAGGAACAGCAGGACGAAGGTGCTGGCGACTATCAGTCCGATGGCGATGGGGAGCCGTACCCCGATGGAGTGCTTGGAGTCGACGAGCCGTGCGTCGTCACCGCCGACCAGCGTCTCGGTGCCGGCCGGGGGATCCACGGCGCGGACCGAGCGCACCAGTTCCTGGGCCGCGTCCGACTTGGGAGCGAGGTCGCTGACGACCAGGAGCCGCTGGGCGTCGGGCCGTCCGAGCGTCGGGTTGGCGGGGCCGGCCGCGTTGCCCGAGCGGTAGCTGCCCTCGCTGGAGTCGACCCGGGTCACCCCGTCGAGGGCCGAGAGTTCACCGGCGTACGAGGAGAGCGGCGCGGCAGCCACGGCTCCGGTGGTGACGACCTGGATCGCACCGTTGTCGTTCTCGGGGAACTCCTGCTGCGTCTGGGTGGCGACCTGGCGGCTGCCGGCGTCCTTGGGCAGCACCCGCTCGTCGGGGGTGCCGAAGGTGACGCCGATCAGCGGGCTCGCGGCGAGCAGCAGCACCGCGAGGACCGGGAGCGCGGTGAGCGCCGGCCGTCGCATGACCAGGCCCGCGAGCCTGCCCCAGAAGGGCGCGTCGGCCCGGCGCGCGGCCGCCGCCCAGGGCAGCCGGCCCTTGTTGACCCGGTGGCCGAGGACCGCGAGCAGTGGCGGTATGACGAAGAGGGCGGCCAGCACGGCGACCACGACCACGCCGATGCCCGCGTAGGCGAAGGAGCGCAGGAAGTAGGGCGGGAAGATCAGCAGTGTGGCCAGGGCCGCGGCCACGGTGGCGGCGGCGAAGACGATGGTCCGCCCGGCCGTGCGCACGGTGGTGCGCAGGGCGTCGGGCACCTCGGCGCCGCTCGCGAGCTGCTCGCGGAAGCGGCTGACCAGCAGCAGCGCGTAGTCGATGCCGAGGCCGAGCCCGAGGGCGGTGGTGAGGTTGATGGCGAAGACGGAGACGTCGGTGACGCTGCCGAGGACGTACAGCTCGGCGAACGTCCCGACGATCGCGATCAGTCCGATGACCAGCGGAAGCAGCGCGGCGACGAAGCTGCCGAAGGCGAGCACCAGCAGTACCAGGGTGACCGGCACGGCGATCGCCTCCGCCACCGCGAGGTCGGCGGCGACCTGCGCGGAGACGTCGTTGCCGACGGCCGCGGCACCGCCGGCCTGCACGCTCACCCCGTCCCGTTCCCCGGTGTACTCGTCGATCAGTCCCTCGGCGAGTTTTTCGCGCTCGCTCTCGTTCCCGTCCACATGGGCCAGGACGAGCGCCTTGTCACCGTCCCTGGAGGTGAGGGCGGAACTTCCGGTGTCCCAGTAGGAGATCACGTTGGTGACATCGGGATCGTTCTTGAGGCCGTCGGTCAGGGTCCTGCCGCGCTCCTCGACGGCGGGGGAGCCGAGGGCACCGCCGTCGGTGGGTTTCACCAGGAGGACCAGGTCGGTCTCGCCGCCGAACCGGTCGTCGATGACGGCCTGGGCACGGCTGGAGGGGGCGTCCGGATCCTCGAAGCCACCGCCCTGCAGCTTGCCGAACGCGCCGAAACCGACGACTGCCATGGCCACCACGGCGACGGCCGCGAGTACGAGCATGAGCCGCGCCCTGCGCAGGGCCAGCTCGGCGATCCACGTCAGCATGGTCGTCTCCCCCTTCAATGTTTACACTGTTGACTTTGACTCTGACAGGTAGTGTTAACGCTGTCAACATCAGGCAGGATGCAAGTATGGCAACAACCTCGGGGAGCAAGGCCGGCTACCACCACGGCGACCTGCGCAACGCTCTGGTGGCCGCCGCCGTCGACCTGGCGAACGAAGGCGGGCCCGAGCGGGTGGTGTTGCGCGAGGCCGCGCGCCGCGTGGGCGTCTCGCCCACCGCCGCCTACCGCCACTTCGACGGTCAGGGCGACCTGCTGCACAGCGTGAAGGTCCGCGGGCAGGAGGCACTCACCGCCTTCATGGCGGCGACCGTCGCCGAGGTGTCCGAGGCCGGTGATCCGGGCGAGACGGCCATGCGGCGCCTCAATGCGCTGGGCCGGGGCTATGTCCGCTTCGCGCTCGAACGCCCCGGGCTCTTCCGCACGGCCTTCTGCCGCACGCCGGAGGAGCCCGGCGAGGCCATGGACTGGGCCGGGGTCACCCCGGCCGCCTCCGAACCGCAGTACATCGCGTTCAACGTGCTGACAAAAGCCCTCGACGACCTGGCCGCGACCGGCCGGATGCCCGTGCGGAACCGGCCGGGCGCCGAGGCCACGGCCTGGGCGGTGGCGCACGGTCTCGCCCTGCTGATCCTGGACGGTCCGCTCGCCCGGCTCTCCGTCGAACAGCGGGACGCCACGGTGGAACAGTCTCTGGCAACCCTCGTTGCCGGACTCACCGTCGGGGACGATCCCCAAGAGCGGCGGAACAAGTGAAGAGCGCGTAATCCGGCCAGGTCCTCCCTCGGGACCGGGACTTCCCTCAGGAATCAGGACGCGGTCTCTTCCCTCGGTCCGACGGCGGACGGACGTCGACGTCGGTCAGAAGTCGAAGTAGCAGCGGACGGTCGTGCCGTCGGGACCCGTGTGAGTGAGGACGAGGTCGGAGAGGTAGTGCACCAGCAGCAGGCCCCGGCCGCCCCGCTGGTCCCGTGCCGGCGGTCGGCGGCCGGCGAGCGGATCGACGACGTGTCCTTGGTCGCGGACCTCGCACACCACCTGGCCGTTCTCGGCCCAGACCCGCACGCTGCCCCAACCCCCGCCGTGCACCACGCTGTTGGTGGTCAGTTCGGCGGTGGCCAGCGCCAGGTCCTCCAGACGGACACCGGACAGGCCGAGTCGCACGGCCCGCTCCACCACGAGGTGCCTGGCGCCCGGCAGGTCGTCGGCGCCGAAGACGTGTTCCTCCGTCACCGCCGCGACCGGCAGGGGCTGGTTGTAGTGCAGGACGACATGCTCGGGCGCGTAGGCGGCACTGTTCAGCCGCTGACCGCCGGAGATGACGACGGGATGGGTCGCGTAGGCGTCGATCAGCACCCGCCTGGCGAGCCGTTCGGCGTCGTACGGGCAGAGAATCGTTACGTCCCGGCCTTGGAACGCCGGGTTGATCAGGGCCTCGTGCTGGGCGCACGCCGGGTACTCCAGGCCGGAGCGGCCGGGCCAGATCGGCTCCCCGATGATCCGCACCCGCGTCTCCCGGTGGGCGTCGGCGAAGGCGCGCAGCACCCTGGGGATGATCCGTCCGGGATTGCGCCCCGCCCGGGTCATGTCGACGAACCGGACACCCGTGGCATCCTCGCCCAGGGCCGCCCGGAGCACGGCCAGGTTCGGTCCTGGCACGGCTACCGCCACCGGCTCCCCGGCTGTCAGACCGTCGCGGATGAAGGGCACGGTGCCGTCCACGTACTCCTTCTCGCCCCGGTAGAACAAGGCTGGGTGCACGAACGTGTCGGAGGCCGGGGCCGTCATCGCGCCACCACCTCAACGCCGGGCAGGCCGGGCCAGAACATCTCCAGCACGCGCGGCACGGCGGCGGGCGGCTGTTCGAGCATGATGCGCCGCCCCTCGGGAAGCCCCTGTGCGGCCACCGCCAGGGCGGAGACACCGGCGACGTCGACGAAGGTGACCGCGGAAAGCTCCAAGTGGCACACCTCCACGTCCTGCAGAGTCAGCCGGCGCAACGTCTGCTCCCAGGTCGGGCGCGTGGCCAGACTGACCTCGCCGGCCGCCTGCCAACCCGTACGGTCCGTCAGCGGACACATCATCAGCACGCCCGCGGACCCGGCCGCCGACAAAGCTGCCGGCGCGGCCGGCTTCCGAGAACTGGTCACGTCCATCACCCCTGGAGTACCACCGGTTCCATCCCAGTATCCACACGCGGCCGGCGCGGGTCGCCCTCGGGACATCGCCCCGAGCGGGTCCCCGCTCCCGCAGAGAATCACGGCCTGGGCCGACAGCCCGTTCAACGGACGGAATCCACGGAGCCGGCCTCCGGGGCCCGACTCCGCTCCATACCCCCCACTTCACCTGGCGCATACGCTGCGCCTGCCCGTCGCGGGCCGGGCGCATTCGGCACCGTCCCGTGAATAGACCACTGTGCGGCGGGAAGGGGGAGTGGGGAGCACAGAGGGCCGCGAGCCGAGAACTGCCGTGAGCTGCCGTGAGTTGTCGGCAGGAGCGGACCGGCGTGCGGCCCATCAAGGCGTACGGACTCTACCGATCGGTCAGGGGGAGGACATGTCGTCAGTAACCGGCCCGACAACCGTCCCGTCTCGGGCGGCTTCCCTGGGCGCTTGCACCCTGGCCATCTCCAGCGAGATGGACGGAACCACCGCTGTCCTGAGGCCCCGCGGCGAAATCATCTACGGCTGTGTCACCGTGCTGGACCGGGCGTTGGAGGAACTCCCGGGCGAGACGGACGGGCTCGTCCTGGACATGGCGGACGTGACCTTCATGGACTCCGCCGGACTGCAGTTCCTGGAACACCTGACGGACCACAGCAGGCTGTACGGCGTCCCCACCCGGACCGTCAACTGGGGCGGGCAGCCTCGCCGGGTCCTGGAACTCACCGGCCTGCCGGCCGACGACAGGGAATCGGAACCCGGCATCCCGCCGCCCCAATCGGCCTCCGCCGACCGGCGGCATCGGCCCGGACACTCCGCCGCCGACCCGGCCGCGCACCACTCGGCGGTGGCCGCCGAACGCGCGGAACAGGTGCGACAACTGCAGGAGGAGGTCCGGCAACTCCGGCAGGCCATCGTCTCCCGGCCGGTGATCGACCAGGCCCGGGGCATCCTCATGGCCGTCGAGTCGTGCAGCTCCGACGAAGCCTGGCACGTTCTGCGCGACGCCTCCCAGCACGCGAACACCAAACTGCGCACCGTCGCCACAGCCGTCGTCGCCGGCACAACGGACGGCCCCGCACCCTCAGAACCCATTCGGCGCGCACTGTACGACGCGACCACCCGCCAACTCACCCGCCGCAAGTGAGGTGACGAGCGGGGTTGCCCGGGCGCGGACCGGGCCGGCCCACACCGATGCGCATCGCTCACGGACGTACCCCGCGCCCTTCTTCTGGCGGGGGTACGTCCCTGCGGGGGTCAGGCTCTCGGCGACGGCCCGTCGGCGTCAGGCCGTGCGACCCCCTCTGTCCGGTGCCCGCTTCGGCCGTCTCCGAGGGGCGTCAGGCCTGGCTGGATCGGAGCGGTGTCAGCCCTGGTTGCCGTCCTGCGCGGCGTCTTCGTGGCCGCGGTCTCCCTCGGCCCGCGATGCTCCTCAAACCCGGCGGGCCAACAAGTGGGCCTGCGGGAAACCCCGTTCGTCGTCCTCGCGGGGTGCGCACAGCAGGCGGGCCACCTCGGCGAGACCGTTCTCGGGCAGCAGATCGGCGACGCGGTCCGGCGACCAGCGGTAGGCGAGTGCCACCTTGTGGTCGAAGGACTCCGCGAGTTCCGAGGGCCGGTCGTGGGCCTGGAACGCGAGGAGCAGATGGCCGCCCGGGGCCAGCACCCGGTGGAACTCGGCGAGCACCTCCGGCAGCCGTTCCGGCGGGGTGTGGATGATCGAGTACCGGGCGAGTACCCCGCCGAGGCTGCCGTCCTCGAGCCCCAGGGCGGTCATCGATCCCTGGTCGAAACGGATCCCGGAATGGGCCTCGCGGGCGAGTGCGACCATCTCCGCCGACAGGTCGATGCCGAACGCGTCGAGCCCGAGGGAGTGCAGGAGCGCGGTCACATGGCCCGGTCCGCAGCCGATGTCGGCGACCGGCCCGCCGCCGCCCGCCCGCACCAGGTCGGCGAACGCGGCGAGCATCGCCCGGTCCAGCGGCTGGTCCTCAAGTCCGTTGGCGAACAGCTCGGCGTATTGGACCGCCACGGAGTCGTACGCCGTTCGAGTGGTGCGCAGGAAGTCCGGCTCGATCATGGATCCGTACCGTAGTGCGAAGCCTGGACCTCAGGGGCGAGAGTCGGCCACTTCGCCGCGCCGGTGCACCCGCGAGGCGAGCAGACCGCCCAGGAAGCCCGTGACCAGCCCCCAGAGTGCCGCGAAACCCAGCGCGGTCCACAGCCGTGGCCGCAGAAGCAGGTCGCCGGACAACCCGCTGCCGAGGTCCCCGATGCCGAGCACAGACAGGCCGTAGTGGGCGGAGATCCGGCCGACGAGGCAGATCATGAGCACCGTGAGTGTGAGCGCGACCGCCATGTGGAGGGCGTGCTGCCAGGCCCGCATCCGGGCCGATGAGCGGGCGGCCATCAGGAACGCGGCGGTCAGCAGCAGGACCGCGTTGACGACCACGAGCCACCACACCTTGCCGTCGTGCTCGGCGAGCGTGCGCAGATCGAGCGTGGAGAGGTCCGGCGTGCGCAGCACGGTGTCCAGCAGCCGTGGCATGGGCAGTCCGAACGGACCGTCGACGCGGCCCTCCCAGGAGGCGCCCAGGCCGATCGTGAAGACGAGCCAGACGAGGTTCGGCAGCCCCAGGAGAATGACGGCGAACGTCTCCGGGACATGCCCGCGCGTCGCCGCCACCACCAGGCCGATCAGCACGCCCAGGGCGACGTATGCGAGGAGCAGCACGACCATCGCGTACGCGGCCGGCCGCACCGACCGCTGGAAGCGCAGCAGCCGGGCCGGGAGCGGGGCCCCGGGGGAGACGAGCAGCGCGAGGACGAGTACGCCGGCCAGCCACAACAGGCCGAAGAAGAGCGTCGCCGGTACATCGGTCTCGAAGCCCACCCGCGGCGAGGCGCCGAGGACGTCACCGATGCCGGAGACCGTCCCCTCGCCGAGCGGGATCGCGAACGTCTGGCGGGCGAGCAGCGACAGGGCGGTCAGGGCCAGGATCCACAGGATCGCGATCCGGGCGGCCCAGCCGGCCAGTTCAGGAGCTCCGGCGACAGCCCGGTGACGCAGCGGCCGCAGGAAACCGGCGGCGACGGCCAGAACGCCGGTGAGCGCCACCGAGAGGGGGATGACCGTCATCCCCGCCTGGGTCTCGGCGATCGCCCCGGCGTCACCCGCGAGCTCGATCGAACCGCCGACCGCCACCACGACGGTGGCCGCCACGACCCGCGGAAAAGCGCCGTCCGGCAGATCCGCCGCACCCGCCCCCCACAGGCCGAGCGCGGCGACCACGCCCATGGAGATCAGCCCGGCGAGGACCGTCGCGGCGGCCTGTACCCAGCCGTGGCGGGTCACTGCCTGGTCAGGACGTGTCTGGAGGCTCACGTTGCCACGCTAGGCAGGGCTTCGGCGGAGCGCCCGCCGGGAGTTCCGGCCGCGTCCGCTTGCGGGCGGTACGGGGCCGGAGCACACAATGGGCTGATTGAGTAATAATTCTGTACAAAACGCAAGAAAACGCATGGAGCGCATGAAGTGGCGCGGGATCCCTGCGCCGGGAAGAAGAGCTCGTGAGTGTCGAACCGCCGTCCTCCGGCCGCCCCACAGGACCGCCCTCCGGCCCGCTGTCGGGCCCGACCCGGCCGAGTCCCACACCTCCGCCGGGCGACCGCGCCCCACTGGGTCCGGCGGGCGGTGCCTCGGGTGCGGACGGATCGGGCGGTGGTCCCTCGGGCCCCTCCGGTCCGGGCGGCCCCGGCGGACCCAGTGGTCCGCTCGGCCCGGGCGGCACCGGCTCCGGCCCCGGTGAGGGGCCCGACCGGCGCTGGTGGAAGTCCGCGCCCCGCGTCGCGGTCATCGCAGCCGCACTCGTCGCGGCCGTCACGCTGGCTGTCGTCTTCACCCGCTCCGACGGCGGTACCTCGGGCTCCGGCGGCGAGGTCTTCCTCCAGGCCGCGGGCAAGTCGGGGCCCGACCCGTTCACCGAGTCGACGGCGAAGGACAGCTCCACCCCGCCCGAGACACCGTCACCGACGAGCGCCGGCGAGTCCGCCAACGTGACGCGCGCCGTGGACGGTTCGGCACCCGGCCTCTACGGCGGTACGCGCAACGTGGCCAGCTGTGACGTCGAGAAACAGATTTCGGCACTCCGGAAAGCGCCGGCGAAGAACAAGGCGTTCGCGTCCGTCCTGAGCGTCGAGCCCTCCGCGGTGCCCGCCTACCTGCGCTCGCTCACCCCCGTACAGCTGCGGATGGACACCCGCGTCACCAACCACGGCTACCGCGACGGCAACCCCACCAGGTATCAGGCGGTCCTCCAGTCCGGCACCGCTGTCCTCGTCGACGACCGGGGCGTGCCCAGAGTGCGCTGCGCCTGCGGCAACCCGCTGCTGCCGCCGGTCGCGCAGCAGTCCACGCCCAGGAGGACCGGCGACTCGTGGTCCTCGTACCGGCCGGCGAACGTCGTGGTCGTCGCGCCCGCTCCCCAGGTCGTGAACATCTTCGTCGTCTACGACCCGGACAGCGGCGGCTGGTTCAACCGGCACAAGGGCGACACCGGTGAGAAGGACAAGAAGACGGACCCGCCGGCGAACCGCCCGTCGCCGTCGGTGAGTTCACCGCCTCCCGCGCTGACCTCCCCGTCCCCGTGCGTGTCCGCACCGACCGACCCGACCGATCCGACCGCGACGCCCAGCGGCTCCGCGAGCCCCTGCCCGTCCACCTCGTCGGACACCCCGTCGGCGCCGACCCCGCAGTCCGAGCCCCCGTCCTCCGATCCCCCCACGGCACCCGCGCCGAACGACTCCCTCGACTCGCCGCCCTCCAGCTACCACGCCCCCGAGTCGGGCGCGACGTCTCCGGGGCTCTGAGGGACTGTCCGCCACTGCGGGGCGAGTCACCGATGAGTTTTCGCACGAGGATCAGTCGACAGTGGTGACAGCATTCGCGCTCCCAGGAGGTGCCCATGACCACCGACGCATTCACCACTTGCCTCTGGTTCGACGACCAGGCGGAAGACGCCGCCAACTTCTACGTCTCGGTCTTCAAGAACTCCCGGATCGGCAGGATCACCCCCTACCCGGTGGCCGGTCCCGACCGCCCCACCGGTTCCGTCCTGACCGTCGAGTTCGAGGCGAACGGCCAGAAGTTCGTCGCCCTGAACGGTGGCCCGGAGTTCAAGTTCACCGAGGCCGTCTCCTTCCAGATCGACTGCGCGGACCAGGCGGAGGTGGACTTCTACTGGAACACGCTTGTCGAGGGCGGTGGCGAGCACGGCCCCTGCGGCTGGCTGAAGGACAAGTTCGGCCTCTCCTGGCAGGTCAACCCGACCCGGCTGACCGAGATGATCAGCGACCCGGACACGGAGAAGGCGGCCCGCGCGATGCAGGCCATGATGCAGATGTCCAGGCTCGACATCGCCGCCCTGGAGAAGGCCTACGCCGGCGAGTGAGGTGCCCGGCACGGGCGGCCGGTCACCTCGGGCCTGTGTCGGAAGTGGCGCCTGCCGGGCGACGCCCGGCTCGCCCTCCGGGCGGACGACGCCACTTCCGACACGGGCCCTGGCCGCACCGGCTCAGGCGAGTTGGCCGCCCTGCAGGGCCGTGTAGGCACCCTCGCGTCGCATCAGCTCCTCGTGCGACCCGACCTCCCGCACGGCACCGTCCCCCATCACCACGATCCGGTCGGCACCCCGGATCGTGGACAGCCGGTGCGCCACCACGAACGTGGTGCGCCCCCGCACCAGCCGGGCCAGCGCCTGCTGGACGAGTGCCTCGGACCGTGTGTCCAGCGCGGACGTCGCCTCGTCGAGGATCAGCACGCGCGGATTGCGGATGAGGGCCCGCGCGATGGCCAGCCGCTGCCGCTGGCCGCCCGAAAGACGGGCCCCGTGCTCGCCCACCAGAGTGTCGAGACCGTGCGGCATCCGGTCGACGAACTCCAGCGCGTTGGCGTCCCGCAGCGCCGCGCGCACCGTCGCCTCGTCGGCGTCCGCATCGTCCATGCCGTACGCGACGTTCTCCCGCACGGTGCCGTCGAACAGGATCGACTCCTGCGGCACGACCGACACGAAGCGCCGGTACGTGCGCAGATCCAGGCTGTTCATGTCGGTCCCGTCGAGCAGCAGCCGGCCCGAGGCCGGCCGGATGAACCCGATGACGAGACTGAGCACCGTGGACTTCCCGGCCCCCGAGGCGCCGACGAGCGCGATGGTCTCGCCCGGCGCGACAGCGAGGTTGAAGTCCCGTACGGCGGGCCGCCCGGCGTCCTCGTACGTATAGCCCACGTGCTGGAACTCGACGGCACCGCGCAGCGAGTCGAGGCGCGCCTTGCCCTCGTTGTCCTCCAGCTCGGGCGCCTGCAGCACCTCGCCCACGGAACGTACGGACTCCAGGCCCTTGGTGATGACCGGAGCCAGCCCCACCAGCGTGGTGGTCGAGTTGGTGAGCGTGGTCAGGAACGCGCTGAGCATGACGACGTCTCCCGGGGACACGCCCCAGACGCCGTGGTACGAGACCAGCGCCGCCGCGGTCAGGAAGAGCACCCCGATCACGTTGAGGAACACCCAGGCCAGCGAGGCGAAGCGCCCGTTGAGCAGGTCCAGGCGCAGCCCCGACTTGAGTACCTTGCTCAGGGTGCCGTCCATGCGTCGTAGGGCCTTGCCCTCCAGGCCGTGGGCGCGCGTGACGGAGATGAGCCGGGTCATCTCCGTCACCCGTGACGACAGATGCTCCACCTCGTGGCGGAAGTCCTCGTTGTGGGTGCGCAACCGGTTCCGCAGCCGCGCCACGAGCAGCGCCGCGACGGGCACCACGCACAGGAACACGGGCACGAACTCGGGCGTGCGCACGGCGATGATGACCAGCCCGCCGGTGAGGACGGTGACCGCGCCGAGCCCGGTCTCGGCGGTCTGCTGGACCATCTGCTCGACCGTCTCCACGTCACGGACGACCTTGGCCTGGAGCACGCCCGCGCTGACGCGTGAGTGGTAACCGATGGAGAGCTGCTGCATGCGCGTGCACAGGGCGGACCTCAGAGCCGTGCCCATCCGGCGCACGCTGCCGTACAGCAGGCGTACGTACACCAGGTGCAGCGGCATGTTGATCAGCAGGATGACGAGGAGGAACCCGGCACTGAACCAGATGCCGCCGACCGACCCGTGCCGGACGACCGTGTCGATGATGGACGCCGTGATCAGCGGCAGCAGCCAGATCGGGCTGTGCTTGACGGTGAAGACGAGGAACGCGGCGACGAGCTTCCAGCGGTCGGCGCGGAACAGGTAGGCGAGGGTGCGGATCGGGTGCTCGCCGCGGTAGCGGTGGTCGAGCGGTTTCTCCCACGAGGCCATGGGTGGCCGTCCCTCCCAGGGGAGCCGAGAACAGGGCAAGCGCTTTCTGCCCACGCCGTGACCAGCTACACGTGGGACGGCCGGGGTTCCTGTGCCGGCGTAACGGCAGTCGAGACGGAGCTGAGGGCCGGACGCCGGGACTGGGTCAGCTCGTCGCGGCGGCGATCGCCTGGGTGATCGCGAGGCCCATGCGCGTGATGCCCGGCGAGCGGACCGGGCAGGGCCTGGACTCCGGGGTGGTGGGGGCCAGGCAGAAGTGCAGGTAGTCGTCGTCGAGGTGCAGGGCGGTCCGGCCGCTGCCCGGCTGGGTGCAGTACTGCGGGTGCTCGCGCTCGTACGCCGTGCACGGCAGGTGCTGGGTCCATGTGTAGCGGGCCGAGGCCGGGCTCACCGCCTTGCCGGCGTCCGCGACCAGATCACCGGAGGCGTCGGCCTGCCGCTCGTAGACCTGGTTGACGCCGCGGACGCGGTCGGGCGTGATCGGGTCGGGTCCCTGGAGCACCCACACGACCTTCGGCCGGTCCGGGCCGCCCGCCGCACCCGCGATCTGATCGGTCAGCCTCCGTGCGTCGGCGGTGTAGCGCGCGAAGTACTTGTCCCGTGCCTTGTCGTGGGTGATGCCGTCCATGCACCACGTGTAGTCCCACGCGTTGCCCCAGAACTGCAGCACCACGAAGTCCGGCCGCAGGGAGCGGACAAGGGCGGCGGCCTTGTCCTTGGGCGGTACGAGAGACTTCTCGCCGGTGCCTTCCAGGTAGTCGCAGAGGGTGGTGCCCGAGTACGGGGCGCTGGTGTAGCGGGCGTCCAGCTCCTCCCGCAGGAGCCCGCCGAGCACCTTCTGGTTCTCCATGGCGAGCGAGTCGCCGAGGTAGAGCACGGTGGGACGCTTGGCGGGTGCCGCGGTCCCGGGCTCGACCGCGGGCTCGGCTTCGGGTGTGGCGGCCGGGCGCTGATGGATGGTCGGGGACGGTGACGTGCGGGCGGCCTGCGGAACGGGCGGCGGCGCGGACTCGGGCCCGGAGGCCGGATCCCCGCACGCACCGAGCAGCAGAAAGCCCACCACTACCCCGACGATCCACGGCTTGCGCATACGGTAACTCCCGCCCCAGCCACCGAAAACGGCCCTCAGACAAGCACAGTGGGACGCCGGGGGGAAGGGGTGGCGTTCGGGCGTCGATGTGGCTCAGGAGAGACGGCACATCAACTGCGTAGCTCTGCTTAAGTTTCCGTGTAGATTCTTTCACTTGTGCTGTGTCGTCGGGGTCGGGCACCTTTGTGGATCATGCAGCCCAACTCCCCGTGGCGGACGGCCGACTTCCGGACGCTCTTCGGCGCGACCGCCCTCAGTCAGCTCGGCACGAACGTCAGCTACGTCGCCGTCCCGCTGATCGCCGTGGCCGAACTCGACGCGAGCCCCGGCCAGGTCGGCGCCCTGGCCACGCTGAGCACGCTCGCCTTTCTGCTCATCGGGCTGCCCGCCGGAGCCTGGGTGGACCGGATGCGGCGCCGGAGGCTGCTGATCGGAGCGGACCTGGCGCGGGCCGCGCTGTTCGCGTCCGTTCCACTGGCCTGGTGGCTGGACGCGCTCACGCTGGGGCAGCTGTATGTGGTCGTGCTGCTGAACGGCTGCGCCACCGTGTTCTTCGACGTCGGCTCGCAGAGCGCCCTGCCCGGGCTCGTCGGCCGCGACAGCCTCGTGCGGGCCAACGCCGCCATGATGAGCCTCATAGCGGTGAGCAACGTGGCCGGCCGGGGCGCGGGCGGCGGACTGGTCCAGCTGCTCACGGCACCGGTCGCCGTCCTCTTCACGGCGGTGAGCCACCTGGCCTCGGCGCTCCGGCTCACCGCGATCCGCGGTGCCGAGGCACCGCCCGCGCCGAGCCGGTCGGCCGGGCTGCGGACTCAGGTCGCCGAGGGGCTGCGTCACGTGTTCGGCAACAACGAGCTGCGCGCGCTCGCACTCACCGCCGCGCTGAGCAACCTGGGCTCGCAGATCATCAACACCATGCTCCCGGTCGTGTTCGTCCGCGAACTCGACCTGCCCGTAAGCCTGTTGGGCCTGTACTGGGCGGCGGGCGGTGTCGGTCTGCTGCTGGGCGCCCGCTGCGCCCGCCCGCTCGCCGGGCGCCTCGGATACGGCCGCACCCTCGGCGTCATGGGGCTGTGCCTCGCCCCCGCCGGACTGCTCGTCCCGCTCATCGACCGAGGTCCGTGGCTGTGGCTCGCGGGCGCCGGCGGTGTGCTCGCCATGTTCAAGACGGGCATGGACAACGTGCTCGGCGTGAGCCTGCGCCAGCGGATGACTCCGGACGCTCTCCTCGGCCGGATGAACGCCACGTTCAGGTTCATGCTCACCGGTGCCCTCGCCGTCGGCGCCGCGGTGGCGGGCCTGACCGGCGAACTCATCGGCGTACGCGCCACGTTGTGGGTCGGTGCCGCCTTCCTCGCCACGGCCTTCCTGCCCGTCTTCCTGTCACCGGTCCGCACACGCCGCGAACTGCCGGACCAGGGGCAACCGCCCGTCAGGACTCCCGCGCCGAAGCTCCCGGGGACGCCGACGAGCTGACCGCCCGCGCAATGGCGTCGAACACCCGGTCCGTATCGGCCTCGGACGTACGCCAGTTGCTGAACGCGGCCCGCAGTGCGTGCGTCCCCTCGTAGAAGGTCGGCGTCAGGAACGCCTCGCCGGACTCGGAGACCGCCCGCCCCAGCGCGTGCACCCGCTCCCGCGTGGCGTCCTCGGTGAGCGTGAAGCAGACGACGTTCAGCCGGACCGGTGCCGCCAGCCGCAGTCCCGGTGCGTCCGCGATCCGGTCACCGAGCCGCCGGGCCAGAGCGACGTTCCGCTCGACGATCTCCCGGTGCCCCGCACGGCCGTACGCGGCGAGCGAGAACCAGGCCGGCAGTGCCCGCAGCCGACGGGAGTTCTCGGGGGTGAGGTGCACGAAGTCCGGGTCGCCGGTGGGCAGGCCGAGATACGGCGACGCATTGTGGAAGACCCGCACCTGGAGATCCCGTCGGCGGGTGAACTGCACGGCCGCGTCGTACGGCACGTTGAGCCACTTGTGCAGATCGACGCAGACCGAGTCGGCGGCGTCGAGGCCGTCGGTGAGATGCGCGTACGCGGGTGACAGCGCGGCGAAACCGCCGAAGGCGGCGTCCACGTGCAGCCAGAAGTCGTACCGCTCCTTGAGCTTCGCGATCGCTCGCAGGTCGTCGAAGTCGACCGTGTTCACGGTCCCGGCGTTCGCCACGACGACGGCCGGACGCCCGTCGAGGCCTTCCAGGGCCTCGGCCAGCCGCCTGACGTCGACGGCCTCACGGCCGCCGGGCAGCACCGGGACCGTACGCAGCCGGTCGCGGCCGATGCCGAGCACGGACAGCGCCTTGGGGATGCTGGAGTGCGGGCTGCCGGACAGGACCTCCACGGGGCCGAGCGCGGCGACGCCCGCCTCGGACACGGAGACCCCCTGGCGTTCGCCCAGCCACTCCCGCGCCAGGGCCAGCCCAACAGTGTTGGAGACCGTCGCTCCCGTCACGAAGGCGCCGCTGTGCGCCTCGCTCAACCCGAACAGCTCCCGCAGCCAGCCCAGCGTCTCGCGCTCCAGGGCGGTCGCCGACGAGTCGCCGCTGCCGGCGGCGTTCTGGTCGTACGCGCTGGTCAGCCAGTCGCCGGTGAGGGCGGCCGGGGTCGCGCCGCCGGTCACGAAGCCGAGATAGCGAGGGCCCGCCGAGGCGGAGAAGCCCGGCGCCCACCGCTCGGCGAACCGCGCGAGCGCGCCCTCGGCACCGGAGCCCTCGGCCGGGAGGGGTTCCGTGTCCGGAGCCGTGCCGAGGTGGGCCACGGGCCGGACCGCGAGCCCCGACACCTCACGGGCGGCGAAGTCGCGTGCGGACTGGAGGAGTTCGGGAAGCCGGGAGAGGTCGTCGGCGAGTGCGGGGTGCATGGGTGGCAGCGTAGGCGGGCGGCCATGGGGCACGTTGAGTTACAGGCTATAACTGAAGCTATTGACTATCCCTCTTGCGTTGAGTTACAACTTCTAACGAACGCGAAAGCCGATACCGCACCGCCGCAACGAGGAGAACACCATGTTCAGCATCCGCCCGCGCACCACCGCCGAACGCCTCGACAAGGTCAACGACCGCGGCCCGCACCTGCGACCAGTAGTGGGACACCCGCCAATGCCCACGCCGTTCCGCAGCACACAGGAGGTCGTCATGAAATTCGCAGACACCGCGCTCGCCGGCCATGGCCCCACGGTTCGCGCGGACAGGACCGGTCGCAGGCTGCTCGTCCTCGCGTCGCTCTCGACCGTCGGCGCGTTCGTCCTCGGCATCGGGCTCGTGACGGGCGCGCCCGATGCCCGGATCTGGGTGGAGGCATGGCGCACGTCCGCCTACGTGGTCTTCGCCGGACTGTTCGCCCTTCTCGCCGCGGCGCCGCGCAGCCATCGGGGGTTGTGGGAGCTGGTCCTCGGCCAGAAGTGGGCGCTCGTCGTCTTCGCCGCGGTGGTGGGCGATGTGAATGAGGCGCGGGTGGCCGGTCTGATCGACCTGGTTCTCGTGGCGGCCGTCACGGTGGCATACGTGTTGTGCCGTGGCTGGTACGCCTGGCGAATGCCAGCCGCCGGGCCGGCCGGCGGTCAACCGTCCGGCGGCCCGGCCACGTAGTCCGGACAAGCCGTTCTGCTCGGCCTCGGTCTCGCCTACGCCCCGTACGTTCCGTACTCCGGACGGCCCGTCGATTCGTAGATGTGGACCGACAGGCCGCGCGATGTCGTCTCGTTGCTGACGAGGCGCAGCCCGGCCGGGGCTCCGCCGTCCGGGAAGAGGCGCCGGCCGGTGCCCACGACCACCGGGGCGATCGCGAGGCGCAGTTCGTCGATCAGGCCGGCGGTCAGCAGGGACTGGGCCAGCCGGGCGCTTCCGTGGATCTGCAGCTCACGGCCGGGCTGCCGCTTCACCTCGGCGACCTGGGCGGGGACGTCGCCGGAGAGGATCGTGCTCGGGTTCCACTCGGCCTTCGTCAGACTCTGGGAGGCCACGTACTTCGGCAGGCCGTTCAGGATGGCGGCGGCCGGGTGTTCGGTCATCTTCGGCCAGTCCCGCGCGAAGTTCGCATAGGTACGGCGGCCGAACAGAAACGCGTCCGCCCGGCCGAGCCAGGTGCCGGCCAGCCGTTCGAACTCCTCGTCCAGGTGCGGCACGAACCAGCCGCCCCGGGTGAACCCGTCGCTGGTGTCCTCGTCCGGGGACCCCGGGCCCTGGCTGACGCCGTCCAGCGACAGGAACTCCTGCAGTACCAGTTTCATCGTGCACCACTCTTCTCTCTCGGGTCTTCTCTCCCGGGCAGGCGATACGGACGTCCCTCCCTCCTTGGACAGCATGCCGCGCGAAAACTCATCGGTCTGGGCGTATGTCACCGTTTCGTCGCAGCCCGAAAAGCCCCACAACCGATGTCCCCCGGCGCGGGTCTAGCTGGCAGAGATTGACTGGATCGAAGGGGAAAGGCCTGATCATGGGGGACATACGCAGACGGTCAGCCGTCGCACTGGGGATCACCGGGCTGGTGGTGCCGCTCACCGTCGCGCTGGGCGCGGCGCCCGCACAGGCGGCGAGCTGCACCACGCAGGCGGGGCCGTATCAGAAGAAGGTCGAGAAGTTCCTCGGCCGACCGGTCGACGGCAGGCAGTCCACCGCCGACTGCAAGGCGATCAAGGACTTTCAGACCAAGCACGGCATCACCCCGAACATCGGCTACGCGGGCTCCGTCACCTGGGGTGTGATGGACCTGATGACGAAGCAGAAGGCCGTCGGGAACAACCCCAACAGGGACGGCAAGTGCCCGGTCAACAAGGGCCGCATCGCCTGCGTGAACCTGACGCTCCAGCTCAGCTGGATCCAGGACGGCAGGAACCTCGTGTACGGGCCGGTGCCGGTCCGCACCGGCCGTAACGGCTACGAGACCCGCACCGGCCTGAAGAAGATCTACTGGCGGCACATCGACCACGTCTCGTCCATCTACGACGTGCCGATGCCCTACAGCCAGTTCTTCGACGGCGGCCAGGCCTTCCACTCGGTCGGCGTGAGCATGTGGAACCCGCCCGGTTCGCACGGCTGCGTCAACATGACGAAGACGGTGGCCAAGAAGTACTGGTCGCTGCTGAAGAAGGGCGACGACGTGTACGTGTACGGCCGCAAGCCCGGCACGTGACGGGATCCGGCCGTCCTTGCGAACGGCCGGACCACACAGGAGTTACCCCTCCGGCGCGTCCCCGAAGTCCGGGATCTCCAGCCTCGCCCCACCCTGCCGCGCGGACTCGTGCGCGACGATGCCCGGCAGGGTGTAGCGGGCGGCGACCCAGGCGTTCACCGAGGGCAGCGTGCGCGTGTTGACCGCGGTGACGAAGTCGTCCACCAGGAAGTGGTGGCTTCCCTCATGCCCGTTGTGGAGATGGTCGAACTCGCGGGGCAGCCGCTCGCGGTCGTGCACGGGCGCCGAACCGGACGTGAAGGCCGCCCGAAGTGCGGGCGCGATGTGCTGAAGTGACGGATCGTCAGGAGCCATGGTCGGTTTGGGCTCCAGCAGCTCGGTGATGTCCTTCACCCCCTTCTTGTCCTGCCAGAAGCTGACGGTGGCGAGCTGCTCCATGCTGGCGTCCGTCCCGAAGAACCGGAAGCGGGACTCCCGGATATGCGAGGGATAGCCCACCCGCCGGAACTCGTTCGTACGGAACGAGCCGCCGCCCGCGACCTCGAACAGCGCGGTGGCGTTCGAGAAGTCGTTGCCGAACTGGCTGATGTCCTCGTCGAAGACGCCGTCCCCCCGATCGTCCTTGACCCCGATCGCGGACACGCTCACCGCATGCGTCTGCCAGGCCCCGAGCACGCCGCCGACCGAGTGCGTCGGATAGAGCAGCGGCGGATAGCTGGCGGTCTCCTTCCAGTTCTCGCCGCCGCTGTACTGGTAGGCCTCGTAGAAGCCGAGGTCCATGTCGTGCACATAGTCGCCCTCGGCGTAGAAGAGCCGCCCGAACGCGCCGTCGGCGATCTGGTCGCGGGCATGTACGGTCGCCGGGTTGTACTGGCTGGTCTCGCCCATCATGTACGTCAGCCCGGTGGCCCGTACCGTCTCGATGATCGCCGCTATCTCCTCCCGGCTGATCGCCATCGGCACCGCCGAGTAGACGTGCTTGCCTGCGTTCAGCCCCTGGAGTACCAGCGGGCCGTGGGTCCAGCGCTGGGTGAAGATCGCGACGGCGTCGACCGCCTTCGATTCCAGCATCGCTTCGTACGAGGGGAAGGTCCCCGACAGCCCCTCGGCCGCGGCCAGTTGCTCGGCGCGCTCGGGGAGCAGGTCGGTGACATGGACATCGCCGACGCCCGGATGGGCGAGGAACAGTTTGGCGAACTGGCCGGAGAACTGGCCTGCGCCGACGATGCCGAGGGAGAACGTCATGAAATGCCCTTCGGTGACACGGGATACAGGGTGGGGGATCGCAGGGGAGGGGGCAGGGACAGGGGGAGGGCCCCAGGGGGTTATTGCGAAAGGAGCGAGTTGATCTGGCTGTTGGTCTCGTCGAGCCCGCTCACCGGGGCGTTGTTGCCGAAGATGTCCTGCATGGCGGGCTTCATCAGCGCGAGGATGTCCGCCGCGTAGTCGGTGATCGGGTAGGAGAAGGTGGTGAAGGTCTTCGTGTCGTCCACCGGCCGGGTGAAGGCCGTGACGTCGATGCCCTTCTTCTTGTAGGCGGCGACGGCCGCGTCCGTACCGCCCGGAGTCGCGGGGAAGACGACGCCGTAACCGCCCACCGTCTGCTGGCACTCGGCGGAGGCCAGATAGGCCACCCACTTCTCGGCGCCCTTCTTGTTGGGGGCGTTCTTGGTGATGGAGTCCGCGAGGCCGTTCATCATGGTGGCCCGCTTGCCGGTCGGGCCGGTCGGCGTCAGTGCGGTGCCGATGTCGATGCCCTTGAAGCCGTCGTAGCTGGAGATCATCCAGGCGCCGTCGAAGGCGGTCGCCGCCTGGCCTGCCGCCACCTGCGTGTTGGCCTGGTTGGACTGGGAGTTCCAGTCGGCGAAGGGGACCATGTAGCCCTTCTTGGCCAGGCCGAAGTACCACTTCATGACGGACTGGAAGGTCTTGTCGTCGTAGTGGTAGCGGTCGCCCCAGCGCTTCGCGTTCGTGTAGGTCCAGCCCGCGGAGGCGGCGAAGTTGCTCCACTGCGTCTGTCCGTCGGCGTCGCCGCCGCCGTTGTTGGCCAGCCCGTAGACCTTGACGTTGTTCTTGTCGAAGCCCGGCTCGTCGCCCCGCTTGCCGTTCCTGTCGATGGTGAGGTGCGCGATGGTCTTCTCGAACCTGCCGCCGTCCTCGGGGTTCCAGTCGAGGCTGTTCAGCGTCTCGGCGTCGATGCCCGCCTGGTCGGCCATCTTCTTGTTGTAGAAGAGGGCGACGGTGTCCCAGTCCTTCGGGGCGCCGTAGCGGTGGCCGTCCTGGCCGACCCAGTTGGCGGCGAGGCCCGGCTGGTAGTCGGCGTCCTTGATGCCCTTGGTCAGCGGGAGCTCGTCGAGCGGCTGCAGCACCTTCAGGTCGGCGAACTGCCCGAACTTGACGATGTGGTCGGTGAAGACGTCGGGCTCGGTGCCCGCGATGAAGCTCGCGGTGAGCTTGGTCCAGTAGTCGTCCCAGCCCATCTGCGTGATCTTCACGTTCAGTCCGGGGTTCTGCTTCTCGAAGTCCTTGGCGCAGGCCTCGTACGCGGGCAGCTGGTTGGCGTCCCACAGCCAGTACGTCACGCTGTTCGACGACGACCCGGCGGCGCCGCCTTTCGCGCACCCCGCCAGGGACAGCGCCAGCGCTCCGGTCAGCGCGACGAGCGTACGCAGTCGCCTCGGGGGCGTACGGAATCGCATCAGGTGCCTCCTACTTGATTCCGGTGAAGCTGATGGAGCTGACGATGCGGCGCGCGAAGAACGCGAACAGCACGAGCATCGGGAGCGCGGCGATGAGCGTCGCCGCCATCAGCCCCGACCAGTCGATGCCGGTCTGCGGGCTCTGCGCCCGGAAGATCGCCAGTGCGACGGTGAGCACGCGGGAGCTGTCGCTGTACGACACCATCAGCGGCCAGAAGTAGTCGTTCCAGGACGTGATGTACGTCAGCACGGCCAGCGTGATCACCGGCGTGGACGCCATCGGCAGCAGCACCCGGAAGAAGATCCGCACCTTCCCGGCGCCGTCGAGCAGCGCCGCCTCCTCGACCTCGCGCGGGATGGCCATGAAGAACTGCCGGAGGAAGAAGACCGCGAACGGCGTCATGAACAGGGTGGGCAGGGCGACCCCCAACAGGGTGTCCACCAGGCCGAGTTCCTTGATGAGGACGAAGTTCGGCAGCAGCGTGAAGATGGTCGGCACCATCAGTCCGCCCAGGAAGAGGGCGAAGACCTTGTCCCGGCCGCGCCAGCGCAGCCGCGCGAAGGCGTACGCGGCCATCGCGGAGAAGAGGATCTGGCAGCCGGTGACCAGGGTCGAGACGACCACCGAGTTGAGCAGGTAGCGCCAGAACTCCAGTCCGCCGCCGGCGCCGCCCTGCGCGACCGCCTCCTTGGTGGACTGCAGGCCGAGGGCCCGGGCGAAACCGCCGTCCGTCGGGTCGACCGGCAGGGGCGAGGAAGGATCGGCCGTGATGCCGGAGTTGGAGGAGAGCGCGGTGCGCAGGATCCAGAAGAACGGCAGCAGGGTGATCAGCACGATCGCCCCCATCGCCGTCCAGGCCAGGACCCGCCCGACGGAGGGCCTGCGCCTGACGGGTCGTACGGACGTCGTTGTCGGGGGTGTCGGTGGTGTCGTCGCTGGTGTCGTGGTCACGGCAGCCATGCCGGCGTCTCCTTCCGCTCAGCCGAGGTCGGTCTGGCCGGCCCGGGTGATCCGGTACTGGATGATGGTGATCACGCTGAGCACGACCAGGAGCGCCACGGACATCGCCGAGGCGTAGCCGAACTGGAAGCGGCCGAACGCCGAGCCGTAGATGTAGAACTGGAGCACGTTCGTCGCGTTCGCCGGACCGCCGTTGGTCGTCACCGCGACGGTGTCGAAGACCTGGAACGAACCGATCACGGTCATGATCAGGACCACCGCGAGCACCGGCCGCAGCAGCGGCATCGTGATGCGCCAGAACATCCGCCACTCGCTGGCGCCGTCCACCTTCGCCGCCTCGTACATGTCGTTCGGGATGGCCTGCAGACCGGCGAAGAGCAGCAGGGCGGTGTAGCCGACGTGCCGCCACACGTTGATCAGCGCGATGGTCGGGATCGCCCAGGTCTCGTCCGCCAGGAACGGGATCCGGTCGAAGCCCAGGCCCGCGATGATCTCGTTGCCGATGCCGAGCTGGGTGTCGAGCATCCACAGCCAGACGATGCCGGCGACGACGTTCGACATCAGGTACGGCGTCAGCACGATGCCCCGCAGCACCGCCGACTGGGTGAGCCGCTGGAGGAGGACGGCGATGGCGAGGGCGGACACCGTCTGGACGCCGATGTTGATGAACACGTACTCGACGGTGACCTTCAACGAGTCCCAGAAGATGGGGTCGTCGACCATGCGCCGGTAGTTGTCGAGGCCCACCCACTCCGACGGGGTCAGCAGGTTGTAGCGGGTGAAGCTGAGCCAGATGCCGCGCAGCGTGGGCCAGAGCAGGAAGACCAGGAACCCCAGCATGGCCGGCGCGATGAAGAGCGCTGCGAGGGCTCCGTCACCGTGGCCGCCACCGTCCCGTTCGCGCGCTCGCTTCCTGCCGGTCCTGGGTTTCGGCTCTGTCCCCTCGACGCCGCGCAGTGGCAGACGCGACGGAGGGCTGCTGGAGGCGACGGTCATCGGGAGACTCCCTCGTCTGCGGCTCATCCTCGGGCCCCACTTACTTTTGAGGCGAAAGAATCCAGCCGTCAAGAGTCGTGCAGATATCTTTTCCTGACGTAGATCGGCACGTAGGGTGACGCTATTGGTTCTGTGTCGAAAGAAAAGGTGGTGAGAGCGGGCTCATGACCGCACGCGTCGGCAGTTGGCTGCCACTCAGTCCCGGTGAACGCGCCGTCGCCATCGAGGTGCTCACGCACGGCCCGCTGTCGCGCACCGACATCGCCCGGCGACTCGACCTCTCGGCGGGCAGCCTCACCCGGCTGACGAAGCCGCTCATCGAGTCGGGCCTGCTGGTCGAGGTCGCCGAGGGTGCCGCACTTCCCGAGGCCCGCCAGGGC
The DNA here is from genome assembly GCF_040654355.1 of Streptomyces sp. NPDC050704. Lineage (NCBI taxonomy): Bacteria > Bacillati > Actinomycetota > Actinomycetes > Kitasatosporales > Streptomycetaceae > Streptomyces > Streptomyces sp. NPDC050704. The sequence goes on from NZ_JBFAHW010000075.1 coordinate 33,454, forward strand.
CGCCCCTCCCAGCCCCTCGACATCGTCGCCGACTCCCGCACCTTCCTCGGCTTCAAGATCACCGAGGACATGGTCTACGGCGTCGTCACCACGCTCAGAAGCGACATCGTGGCCCGCCACGACCTCCCGCTCGCCAGCCATGACCCGAGCGAAGTGGTGGACGTACTGGGCGAGTTGACGGACGAGTTCGCGCGCACCTTTCCCGGCCTGGCCGGCATCGGCATCGGTCTCGGCGGCCGCGCCCAGGACCGGTCGGTCGTCGACGAGTCGGCCTTCCTCGGCTGGCACGACGTTCCGCTGGCCCGCCTCGTCGAGGAGCGCACCGGGCTGCCCGCCGTCGTCGAGAACGACGTCAACGCACTCGTCGAGGCCGAGAGCTGGTTCGGCGCGGGACGCGGACTCGACCGGTTCGCGGTCCTCACCATCGGCGCGGGCCTCGGCTACGGGCTGGTGAGCGGCGGCAAACGGGTCGCGACCGCGGAGGACGGCCTGGGCGTCGGCCGCCACTGGATCGTGGACCCCAACGGCCCGCTCACCCCCGAGGGGGCCCGCGGCAGCGCCGTCTCCCTGCTGACCATCCCCAGCATCCGCTATCAGGTGCGGGCCGCCACCGGCCGCGACGTGTCGTACGACGAGATCCTCGCCCTCGCCGCCGAGGGCGAGCCGATGGCCGCGCGCGTCGTCGACGAGGCGGCCCGTGCGCTGGGCACCCTGGTGGCGCAGATCGCCAATTTCGCCATCCCCCAGAAGATCCTCCTCGCCGGTGAGGGCGTGGGGCTGGTCGACGTGGCGGCGCCCGCGGTCGAGGAGGCGATCCTCGCCAACCGCCATCCGCGGGCGGAGCCGGTCAACCTGGAGACCAAGGTGTCCGACTTCCACGACTGGGCGCGGGGTGCCGCTGTGCTGGCGATCCAGGTGCTGGTCCTGGGCTCCGCCGCGGCCTGATCCTGTAGTCGATCGGTTACCGGTAAGTAGCCCAGGTGACAGTCACTCCTCACATGGTCTTCACGCCGGGGCCCGTATGATTCACGGCATGTCCACCACTCAACGTCGTGTTCCGTTCGCCGCCGAGCGATCGGCTGCCGAGCGATCGGCGGCCGTGGTCAACGAGGAGATCCGGGCCCTGTGGCTGCGAGCCGGTGGGACGCTGAGCGGCGAGCAGCGGCGGGAGTACCAGCGGCTCGTCCTCGAGTGGTCGGCGCTCTCTCCGCACCCGACGACGCAGCGTGGGACCCAGCAGGGGACGAAGGCGGCCTGACCGAGCCGCCCGAGCCGTCACCCCTTCGTCGCCCCCTGAAGCAGTCCCGCGATGAAGCTGCGCTGGAAGATCACGAAGAGAATCAGGATCGGCAGCATCACGATGATCGTGCCCGCGGCCAGCGTGGGGATGTCCGTGCTGTTCTGCCCGACGAAGAAGCCGAGGCCCGCGGGTGCCGTGTGCTTGGTGGTGTCCTGGATGAGGACCAGCACCAGCAGGAACTGGTTCCACGACCACATGAAGACGAGCAGGCCGAGCGTCATCAGCGACGGACGGGCCAGCGGCAGCAGGATCCGGAGCAGGATCGTGCCCGACGAGGCGCCGTCGATACGGGCCGCCTCCACCAGCGACTGAGGCGTGGACTGGAAGTGGGTGCGCATCCAGAACACGCTGAACGGCATGAACAGCGCGATCTCCACCAGGATCACGCCCAGGTAGGAGTTGGTCAGGCCGACGCCCCGCAGGTCGAAGTAGAGGGGCACCACGATCAGTTCGACCGGGATCGTCAGGCCCGCGATGAAGAAGGCCGCGACCGCGTTGCCGCCCGGCAGGCGCATGGTGCCCAGCGCGTAGCCCGCCAGCGCGGCGAGGACCAGGGAGGCGGGCACGACACCGACCGCGATGATGAGGCTGTGGCGGATGAGGTCGGAGAAGCCCGCCACCGACCACGCCTGCTCGTAGTTGTCCCAGCTCCACCGCTCCGGCCAGGTCAGCCCCACCACCGGCGTGCCCGCCGGCTGCAGGGAGGCGAGGAAGACGCTGAGGAACGGGATCACGACGGCGATCGCCATGACGGTCAGCAGCGCGTAGCCGGACCAGCGTTCCGTTCGGGGGGCGTTGTTCATTTCTCCGCCCTCGACAGCCGGTTGATGAGGTAGACGATGGCGAGGATCAGGCAGCCGAGGACGACGGCCAGCGCCGCGGCGAGCCCGACCTTGCCCTCGGAGAACGCCAGCCGGTACACGAGGAGGCCCGGAACGGTCGTCTGCTCGCCCGGGCCTCCGTTCGTCGTCACGTACACGATGTCGAAGCTGGCCAGCGCGGCCACCGTCGTCACGGTCATCGCGATGGCGAGTTCGCCGCGCAGATGCGGCAGGGTGACGGAGAGGAACTCCCGGACCGGGCCCGCCCCGTCGATGCGGGCCGCCTCGTACAGGCTCGGATCCACCTTCTGCACACCGCTGAGGAAGAGCATCATGCACAGACCGCTCAGCACCCACGTGCCGACCAGGCCCACCGCGATCAGCGCGGCGCCGAAGTCACCGAGCCAGGCCCGGGTGACCCCGTCGAGGCCTACCGCGCGGAACGCCTGGTTCACCAGCCCGTCGTCCCCGTACAGCCAGCGCCAGGTCACGCCCACCGCGACCAGCGGTATGACCTGCGGCAGCATGAACAGGAAGCGGTACGCCGCCATGCCGGGCCGCCGGTAACGGGCCAGCAGGCCGGTCATCGCCAGGCCGATCGCGATGGGAATGAAGGAGAAGAACACCACCAGCACCAGGGCGTTGACCACGGACTGCCGCAGTACCGGGTCCTGGAAGATCTCCTGGTAGTTGCCGAGACCGACCCAGTCGCCCAGCGTGACGCCGTCCCACTCGAACAGCGAGAGATACGCCGTGTGCAGGGCCGGCAGGACCGCGAAGACGAGGTAGACGGCGAAGGCGGGCAGTACGTACACGTAGCCGCGCAACGGGCTGCGCCTGCGGGACTTGGTACCTGGAGCTCGAGCACCCGGAACCGAGGCAGCTGTTGCCGGGGCACCCGGAGCCGGGGCCGGAGTCGGCGGCCTACTCCCCATGGTGTTCCTCCCACTCGTCCTGAAGTGAGTCGAGGTAGTCCGCGGGCTCGATGCGGCCCGCGATGAGCTTCTGGACGCCGGAGCGCAGCCTGTCGAGCATGGCGGGGGCGGCGAAGTCGGGGAACGTGGTGATCCCGTCGTCGGCGACGGCCCGCCGATGGCCTTCGGCGACGTCGGCGAGCACGCCTTCCGGCTTCGCCACGCCCTTCGGGTTGGGCGGCAGGAAGCCGTTGTCACTGATGATCTGGCCGGCCTCGGGTGTGGTCAGGAAGTCGAGGAACGCGCCCGCCGCCTCCGGGTGTTCGGTCCGGGACGAGACGGCGTACGACACGCTGAAGCCCGAGGCCACGGTGGGATCGGAGGCGTCTACGCCGGGCATCGGGAAGAAGCCGACGTTGTCCCCCATGACGGTGGCCAGTTGCCCCGCGGCCCAGTTGCCGTTGATCAGGAAGACGCTGTCGCCCTGGGAAAACTGGGCGGTGGAGTCGATCTGTGCGGTGCCGTTGGCGGACTCGTTGTAGTAGCCCTCGCGGCCCCACTCGATGACCTTCTCGCTGGCCGTGGTCCCGGCCCGTCCCTCGATGGTGGCGCCCTCGGTGCCGTTGACCCAGTCCCAGTAGTCGTCCGTGGGCATGGTCTGGTTGAGGAGGGCGGCCCACAGGTGCAGGCCACCGGAGTCGAGGCCGCCGACGCCGAGCGGTGTCAGGCCCGCGTCCTTCGCGGCGGCCAGCTGGTCCTCGAACTCGGCCACCGTGCTGGGCGGGCCGTCGATCCCGGCCTGTTCGGCGAGGTCCTTGTTGTAGTAGATGCCGGTCATCGACAGACCGGCCGGGACGCCGAACAGGGCGCGCCCGCCGGTGGCCTCGCTGGTCCGCCCGGCGGTGAGCTGGTCGAGGCTGACCGCGGGGATCGACTCGTCCCAGCCGTACGCCTCCCGGTAGGGCGCCAGGTCGAGGATGTGGCCGTCCGCCGCGAGGTCGGTCATCCCGACCGCGTACTGCGCGATGTCGGGGGCGGTGTCCGAGGTCATGGTGAGCTTCAGGTTCTGGACGTAGTCGGAGAACGTCTTGTACTGCGGCTCGACGGTGATCCGCGGATGATCCTTCTCGAACGCCGCGATCAGCGCGTCGACCATCAGCGGGGCGTCGGCGAACTGGAGGCGCAGGGTGATGTCCTCGTCCGGCACCGCGGTCGAGGACGGCATGCTGCGCTGCCCCGGCGCCTCGGCCGCGCTGCCGGGGGTGAGCGCGTCGCAGGCGGCGAGCGGCAGTACGAGGGCGACGGCGCAGACCAGCGCCGCGATACGGCGGCGCACTCGGCGAGGGCTGTCCATGCGGCGGCGCACGCGCCGCACCTGGTGCGGGCTGTCCATCATCGACCTCCTTGCGGGGCCTGGTCGGGCGGATCGGTGGCCGGGTCAGCCGCGAGGACAGCGGTCCTTGACCTTCTCCAGCAGAGCGTTGTTGTGGTGCTCGGCGTCCTCGCCGGTGTTCTGACTGACGATCAACGGCGGGGCCTGCCCGTGGTGTTCGGCGAGCAGCTCGGCCGCCCGGCAGGTGAGTGCGTTGACGAGCGCCGCTCCCACCACCGTGGACAGGGCTCCCACGGTGAGCTCGCCCAGGGGCACGACGGCGTCGCCGGGGCGGCCGTGCGTGTCGATGACGATGTCCGCGATGTCGAGCAGCCGCTGCCCGCCGGCGTGCCGGGACTCGGCGGCCAGCGAGTGGGCCCGGTTGGTGACGGCGACGACGGTCGCGCCGAGTTCACGGGCGCCGAGCGCGAACTCGACCGGCACGGCGTTGATACCGGAGTTGGAGATGACCACCACCACCTCGCCGGGCCTGATGTCCGCCGTGCCCAGGATCGCCGCCGCGTATCCGCCGACGCGCTCGGCCGCCCCCGCGTGCCGAGGGGCGACGGGGGAGAGGGCCGGGTCGGCGATGACGTTGACGGGGGCGAGGCCGCCCGCGCGCAGCAGCGGTTCGATGGCCACGAGCTGCGAGTGGCCACTGCCGAAGTAGTGGACGACACCCCCGGCGGCGATGCTGTCCGCGATGGCCCCGGCGGCCCGCTCGATGGCGGGTTGCTCGGCCGTGGCCAGCTCGGTGAGGTTCTCCTGGAGAGCGGCGAAGTAGGCGAGATCGGCGTTCATCGTGTGGAGGCCACCTGGGGGTCGGGGGCGAGTCGGCGCGACGGAGGGTTCGGGCAGCGGGCCGGTGCCGTGCTGGGTGCCGCGGTGCGCTGGGTCGACTGCATCTCGCTGTCCTGGCCGTCCTCTCGTCGGAGGCGGCGGCTGGAGAGCCGCTGGCGTGGCTGTGGACCGTACCAGAGGGTCCAGTGGCTGCACAGTCTCCCGACCAACTCACCATCCGCACAGTTCGTTTCCTTGACCGTCCCGCTGTGTCGAACCTAGCCTGAGTGACTCGTGGTACGTACCACAGTCGACGTCGGCAGGAGCCGGTCCGGACGATGACACCACCCGGAGAACGAGGCGTGCGAAGTCCGGCGGACCGGGCTGCCCGGGACCTGCTGCGGCGGCTCCTCGGGGGCCGGGCAGCGGAGTTCACCGCCGAGGTGGTGCCCGGGGCGGCCGGGGAGGCGGGGCTCGACTGGTTCGAGGTCGACACCGGGTCGGCGGGTGTGGCGCTGCGCGGCTCCAGCGGCGTCGCGGTCGCCTCGGCGCTGCGCTGGTACCTGCGGACCGCGTGCCGGACGCAGATCACCTGGGACGCCCCCGTGCCCCGGCTGCCGGACCGCCTGCCGCGCATCGGCACGGCCGCCCGGACGACGTCGCCGTACGCGCACCGCTACCACTTCAACGTCTGCACCTTCGGTTACACCACGGCGTTCTGGGACTGGGAGCGCTGGGAACGCCACATCGACTGGATGGCGCTGCACGGTGTCACCACGCCGCTGGCGATGACCGGCATGGAAGCGGCCTGGCAGCGGGCCCTCCTGCGGACCGGTCTCGACGACGAGGCGGCCCGGCGGTTCCTCGGCGGCCCGGCCTACCTCCCGTGGAACTGGCTCGCCTCGGCCGCCGGCTGGTGCGGCCCCCTCCCGCAGAGCTGGATCGACGGCCACGCCGAGCTGGGCCGCCGCATCCTGGACCGGGAGCGCTCCCTGGGCATGCGGCCGGTCCTCCAGGGCTTCTCCGGGCATGTGCCCCGGGAACTGGCCGAGGATCGGAGCGCCCGGTCGACGGCTCTTCCCTGGTGGGACTTCGAGGTCCGCGTCCTGGACCCGCGCGACCCGCTGTTCGAGGAGTTCGGCGTCACGCTGCTGACCGAGCAGCACCGGCTGTTCGGCACCGACCACCACTACGCCGCCGATCCGTTCATCGAGACGACGCCCCCGGTGACCGAGCCGGCGGACCTCGCCCGGGTCGCGCGAGCCGTGCACGGCGTCATGACGGCCGTGGACGACCAGGCCACCTGGGTACTCCAGGCATGGCCCTTCTCCTACCGCCCCGACTACTGGACGGCGGAGCGGACCCGGGCCTTCCTCGACGCGATCCCGGACGACCGGATGCTGATCCTGGACCTCTGGGCCGAGCACAAGCCGGTCTGGCGGCGCACCGGCGGCTACCGGGGCAAGCCATGGGTGTGGTGCATGCTGCACAGCCTCGGCGGACGGCCCGGGCTCTACGGACACCTGGACCGGATCGCCACCGGCGCCGCGGAGGCGCGCGCCGACGACCGCGGGAGCTCGCTCGCCGGGGTCGGCGCGAGCATGGAGGCGTTCGGCGGCGACCCGGTCCTGTACGAACTGCTGGCCGACGTCGCCTGGCAGGGCGGCATCGGGGACGTACGGGCATGGCTGGCGAACTGGACCGAGGCCCGCTACGGCCGCCGGACCCCGGGACTGCTGCGCGCCTGGGAGCTGCTGCACGACACCGTCTACGCCGCCGACGGCCCCGGCCCGCCGGGCTCCGTCATCGTCTGCCGGCCCACCCTGCGAGGCGACCTGCGCCCGGAGCTCCCGGTGCACCTGGCGGCGCCCGCTTCCCCCACCGTGCCGCCAGGGCTGGCCGAGGCCTGGACGCTGCTGGTGAACGAGGCGGAGCAGGAGGCGGACAAGGAGACGGAGAAGGACGAGGGCGCCGGTCCGCTCGGCCGGGACCTGTGCGACGTCACCGCGCAGGTGCTCACGCATGTGGCGTGCGGCCAACAGCGGCGGGCGGCGGACGCGGCCCTGGCCCGGGACGCCGACCGCTTCCGTGTCGCCGTCACCGCGCTGCTCACCACCATCGAGGACCTGGACACACTGTTGGCCACCCGGCCCGAACACCGGCTGGCCGGCTGGCTGGCCGACGCCAGGAGCTGGGCAGCCACCCCCGCCGAGGCCGACCTGTACGAGGCGAACGCGCGGCGCATCCTCACCCTCTGGGGGCACGCCCGCAGCGAGCTGCACGACTACTCGGGCCGGCACTGGTCCGGCCTCGTCCGCTCCTTCTACCTCCCTCGCTGGCAGCGCTGGTACGAGCACATCGCCCACGCGCTGGAGACCGGATCCCCTTACCGCGCCGAGGAGTTCGAGACGTCCCTGATCGACTGGGAGGAGCACTGGACCACCCTCCGGGGCGAGACGGCCCGGCCCGGCCCGGACACCGCCGGAACGACCCTGGACGCGGTGCGTACGCTGATGCCCCGTTACCGCGCCCATCGGCGATAGCGGACACGTACGAACCGCGGAGTGAATGTGACGGTCGAGGACAGGCGAAGAGACGACGGCCCGGTGACGCAGTCCGGCAAAACGGAGTCCGGCCGAACGGAATCCGACAAGGCAGAGTCCGACACGGCGGAGTCCTACAAGCACGAGGCGCTGCGGCGGCGGCTCCAGGCCGACATCGCCCGGATGCGGCCCGACGAGGCGCTGCCCACCGAACGCAGGCTCGCCGAGAGGTACGAGGTCAGCAGGGCGACGGCCAGGCGCGCGCTCCAGGCGCTGCGCGAGGACGGACTCATCCGCAGCGTGCGGGGCGTGGGAACCTTCGTCTCGCACCCGCAGATCACCAAGACGTCGGCGCTCACCTCGTTCTCGGAGGACCTGCGGTCGCGCGGCTACCGCCCCGGCGCCGAACTCCTCGCCGCGGAGCTGGTCGAGGCCGACCTGCACCACTCCACGGCCCTCGGCGTCGACCCCGGCACCACCCTCCACCGCATCGAACGGCTGCGCCTCGGCGACGACTTCCCCATCTGCCTGGAGACGGTCTACCTCTCCGCCGAGCGCTTTCCGAACCTCGACGAATCGCAGCTGCAGGGGTCCCTGTCCGAGGCACTGCAGGTGACCCACGGTGTCCGGGTGGTCCGGGCGACCCAGCAGATCCGGGCGGTCAACGTCACCGGCCGCCAGGCGGGGCTGCTCGGCGTGAAGGAGGGTTCCGCCGCCCTGCTGGTGCGGCGCACGGCGTTCGACGACACGGGGCATGTCGTGGAGTACGGCGAGTCGCTGTGCCGGGGCGACCTGTACGAGTTCTCGCTGGTGGTGACGAAGTAAGCGGGCGGGCCCGCCCGGACGCCACCGGAATCGCTCGGCTCACCAGAACAACTGGGCCCGTCCGCCCGCTGTTTCACCGGATGTACACGCTTCCCGACATTCTCTTGAACCTTCAATGGCTAGGCTCGTGCGCGAGGGAGTGGTCGCACGGCCGTACGTCGTGATCCGCCGTTCCCGTCCGCACGAGGGGAGGCCCGGGATGCATGACGCCGACGTCGTGGTGATCGGGGGTGGCTACGCGGGTGTCCGGCTGGCCAAACGGCTGGACGAGGTCGCTCGGGTCACGCTGGTGGACCGCAAGGACGTCTTCTTCCACCGGATCGCCTCCCTGCGTGCCAGCGCGCGCAGTGACTGGACCACGGCGCCCTTCATCCCGTACGACCGGCTGCTGCGCAACGGCCGTGTGGTCGTGGGCAAAGCCGTCCGGGTGGAAGAAGGCGAACGGCACGTGGTGCTGGCCACGGGGGAGCGGCTGCCCTACGACGTGGTGGTGATCGCCACGGGTGCCGACTACCCCGAGCCCGCCCGCTTCACCGGCTCCAGCGAGGAGGAGGCGGCCAAGTCCTTCCGGCAGCACCAGGAGCGCATCGCCGGTGCCGGCAGCATCCTGGTGGTCGGCGGCGGACCTTCGGGCGTGGAACTCAGCGCCGAGATCCGGCTGGCCCGCCCCGACGCCCGGGTGACCCTCGCCCACGCGGGAACGGAGCTGCTCGACGCCACCGGCAGCGCGCGGGCCGGACGGAGGGCCCTGGCCTGGCTGGAGTCCCACGAGGTGGAGGTGCGGCTTGACGCCTTCGTCTCGCCGGGCAACGACTTCGGCACCTACCGGGACGCGCGCGGCAACACCTTCGCCGCCGACATGTCGTTCTGGGCCACCGGTACCACCCCCAACACCCTCTGGCTGCGGCTTGGCAGACACGGCGACTGGCTCAACGAGACGGGACACGTCAAGGTCGACCGGCTGCTGCGGGTCGACGGACGGCTGGACGTCTTCGCCGTCGGCGACGTGACCGACGTGAGCGAGGCCAAGATCGCCCCGGCGGCGACGACCCACGGCGACGTGGCGGCGCACAACATCCGCGCCTACCTCGAGAGTTCCGGCAAGCACCGCAAGGAGCCGCGCCTGCACCGCCCCATGCGCCGCGCGCCCCTCTCGGTGCCGTTCGGTCCGGCCGACGGGATCACCGTGCTGCCCATGCCCGGCGGAGAGACCGCCGTCCTGGGCGGCCGCACGACCGCCGGGATGAAGGCCAGGAACCTCCTCGTATCCCATATGCACCGCCAACTCGGCCGCTCCGCCCCCTGATTCGGGCCCGCCCTCCGAACGGTCGGCTCCGACGGCTCGGCCGCGCGCTGCCCGCTCCTCCCCGTGATCCGGCCGCTCTGCCGTCAGCGAATCTGCTGCGGGCCAAGATTCCTTACGCGGCGGGTCCTGCGGACCGAAGGTGGAGACACCGCGGCGACTCGGGCCGCGGCCACCCCAAGGAGGAGCGATGGCACCCTTCAGCACCGGGCCCGGCATGGGAATCGGCACCGGAATCGGTACCGGCCGGGCCCCGGCCCCGGCACCCAGGGCGGAGGAGGGAGACACCCATCCGTCCCGGTTCGACGACCATCTCGCCGCCCAACTCCTCAACCAGCGCATCGTGTTCCTGGGCACCCAGGTCGACGAGGTCTCCGCGAACCGCGTCTGCGCCCAGCTGCTCCTGCTCTCCGCGGAGGACTCGCGCACCGATATCGGCCTCTACATCAACAGCCCGGGCGGTTCCGTCCACGCGGGACTGGCGATCTACGACACGATGCGGCTCATCCCCAACGACGTGGCGACCCTGGCCATGGGATTCGCCGCGAGCATGGGGCAGTTCCTGCTCACCGTCGGCACGCGCGGCAAGCGCTACACGCTGCCGAACGCGCGGATCATGATGCACCAGCCCTCGGCCGGTATCGGCGGCACCACCGCCGACATCGCCATCCAGGCCGAGAACCTGCAGTTCACCAAGCAGACCATCGAGCGGATCACCGCCGAACACACCGGCCAGACCGAGGAGACGATCTCCCGCGACGGCGACCGCGACCGCTGGTTCACGGCCGAACAGGCGATGGCGTACGGCATGGTCGACCGCGTCGTCGAGTCCCTCGACGACGTCCGCCCGGCCACTTCGAAGCGACGGATGGGACTCTGACATGGACGCCATGAGCCGGTACACGATCCCGAACGTCGTCGAGCGCACCCCGCAGGGCGAGCGCGCGTACGACATCTACAGCAAGCTGCTGTCCGAGCGGATCATCTTCCTCGGCACCGAGATCGACGACGGTGTCGCCAACGTCGTCATCGCGCAGCTTCTCCATCTGGAGTCGTCGGGCCCCGAACGGGAGATCGCGATCTACCTCAACTCGCCCGGGGGCTCGTTCACTTCGCTCATGGCGATCTACGACACGATGAGCTTCGTCAGCGCGCCCATCTCGACGTTCTGCGTCGGACAGGCGGCCTCGACCGCGGCGGTGCTGCTGGCCGGCGGAGACCCCGGGCGGCGCTTCATCCTGGAACACGCCAGGGTGCTGCTCGGCCAGCCCGCGAGCGGCGGTGCGCGGGGCACGGTCTCCGACCTCAGCCTCCAGGCCAAGGAGATGCTCCGCATCCGCGCCCAGGCCGAGGAGGTGTTGTCCCTGCACACCCACCACTCCGTCGAGACCCTGCGCGCCGACATGGACCGCGACAAGGTCTTCACCGCACAGGAGGCGGTGGCGTACGGACTCGCCGACGAGGTGCTCAGCCGACGGCTGCTGTCCGCCGCCGCCTGACGCCGCCGCCTCGGGAGCCCGGCTGCCGGAGAGCCGGTGTCTGAACCCCCGCCTGCGCCCCGACGCCCGGCACGCGCCCTCGCCGTACGTCGCCGCCGCACGCCGAGGGCACGCACCGAACGCCGCTGCGCGCCCGCGCTCCGCGCGGACGACGGGGGTTCAGACACCGGCTCTCAGGCGGCGAGCCGCACGTCGCCCAGCCGGGACTGCGCCTCGGTGTGCCGGGGCGCGGTACGGGACCTGAGCGGACGGACCGGACGGGCCTGCTGAGCCTGCTGGACGAGGCGGCCGTGGGCCAGGACGAGCAGATCCGCGAGCGCGAGGCCGAGCGCGTGCGCAGCGGCCGCGAGGACCTCGGAAGAGGCTTCCTTGCGGCCGCGTTCCAGCTCGGAGAGGTACGGCATCGAGATCCGGGCGGCGTCGGCGACGTCCTTGAGCGTCCGCTCCTGAGCGAGCCGCTCGCGCCGCAGGACGTCACCCACGACGTCCCGCCACAACGGCTCCTTGGGTGCCGGCTCGGCGGGCTCCGCCGGCACGGGGCGCAGGGGAATGACGCGGGCTCGGTCTGTCGCGTGGCTGCTCACCGTCCCAGCCTAGGAGAGCGGCGCGTGTCAGACAGGGAGTTGCGTTCTGCCCTCGGCGAATCAGGGCCCTCCCTCTGTCCGGTAGTCGCCGTCGCCACCACGCCCCGGGCCGCGACCGGCCCGAAGCGGGCGATCGGTGTCGGGCCCGTGCTCTTCGCCGACCCGCGGGTCAGTGCAGATGCGGCTCGTCGCGGTGCACCGGGCCGTGCGGGGCCTCGCAGTGCGAGCTGTCGTCGTGGGCGCCGGTGCGGACGTTCAGCATCTCCGCGGGGGCGTGGTCGACCTGCAGGGTGGTGTGGTTGATCTCGTAGTCGCACCGCAGGATCTTCTCCAGATCCCGCCGCACGGTGTGGCAGTCCGCGACGGGTTCGACCAGGACGTGCGCGGAGAGGGCGGGCTGCCCGGACGTGATGGTCCATACATGCAGGTCGTGCACCTCGGAGACCGCCCCGTGCGCGACCAGCCGATCCCCGATGCTGTCCGGGTCGAGATGGGCGGGCGCCGCCTCCAGGAAGATCCGCCCCGACTCCCGTACGAGCCCGTAGCCGGCCTTGACCATGAGGACCACCACGACCAGTGTCGCGATGGCGTCGGCCCGCGCGAAGCCGGTCAGCAGAACGACGAGTCCGGCGATCGCGGTGCCGATGAACGCGAAGAGGTCGTTGAGGATGTGCTGGTAGGCACCCTCGACGTTGAGCGAGGTCCGGTTGGCCTTCGAGATGCACCAGGCCGCCGCGATGTTCACCACGATCCCGGCCAGGGCCGTGCCGAACACCAGCCCGCCCTCCACCTCGGGCGGATCGACCAGCCGCAGCACCGCCTCGTACGCCAGCCAGGCGCCGAGCAGCAGCAGGGTCAGCCCGTTCGCCTGCGCGGAGAGGATCTCGGCCCGCTTGAGGCCGTACGTGAATCCGCCGCGGGCCGGCCGCGCGGCCAGCCGCATCGCGACGAGCGCCAGCACGATGGACACGGCGTCGGTGAGCATGTGCGCCGCGTCGGAGATCAGGGCGAGCGACTGGGCGAGGATGCCGATGACGACCTCGGCCGCCATGAACGAGGTGATCAGCGTCAGGGCGATCGCGAGCCACCGGCGGTCCGCGTCGGCGGCCACACCGTGCGAGTGCCCCGCGTGCCCGCCCGACCCATGATCGTGGTCGTGGTGCTCGCTGGTCATTGTGTCCCCCTCGGTCCGGTGTCCGACCCCCGCAGTGAAGCGCACCTCGCGGAGATCGGCAAAGGCTGCACCGGTGACCGTTGTCATCATCGTTAACAGGCCTGTGACCTGCGATGACGGATCGGTCAGGCGCCGAAGAGCTGCGTCCAGTACGTGCCTGCCGCGCCGCCGCCCGCGAAGCCGACGCCTATGTGTGTGAAGGCCGGCTTGAGGATGTTGGCGCGGTGGCCGGGGCTGTTCATCCAGCCTTCCACCACCTCGGCGGCGGAGCGCTGGCCGCAGGCGATGTTCTCGCCGATGGTGCGCCGGGTGCTGCCCGCGGCGGCGGCCCGGTGCCAGGGCTCGCTGCCGTCGGGGGAGGTGTGGGAGTAGAACGCGCGGGCCACCATGTCCGCGCTGTGCGCCTGGGCCGCCGCGGTGAGCAGGGCGTCCCCGGCGAGGGGCGGCAGGCCGGCCGAGGCCCGGTGGGCGTTCGTCAGCGCGACGACCTCGGCGGCCGTCTGCGCCAGCCCCGCGGGGGTGAGCGGGCGGGCCCACAGAGCCGTCCAGTAGAGGGTGCCGGAGCGGTTGTCGGGGACGTACGCCACGCCCACCTCGGTGAACGCCGGGTCCTGGACCGTACGCCGGGTCTGCTCGCCCGAGAGGCAGTACTCGATGAACTCCGCCGGGGTGCGCGGGCCCGAGACGAGGTGCTCGCCGACCGTGAGGTACGCGTAGCCGCCCGCGGTGACGCGCTGGTGGACGGAGAGGCCGTCCGCGCCCTCGGAGCCCAGGCTTCCGCGGGCGGCCATGCCCGCGGCGTGCGTCCGGGCCGCGGCGGTCAGCCGGGCGTCGAGGGAGACGGGCGGGGCGCCGGCGGCGGCGCGGGCGGGGTTCACCAGCCCGAGGAAGCCGTCGGGGTCGCCTGCGACGGGGGCAGCATGGGGGAATCCGACGGGTGGTGAGGTGCTGGTGCCGCCGGCCGGGGCGGTACCGATGCCCCCGGCCGGGGCCCTGCCAGTGCCCCCGGCCGGGGCCCTGCCAGTGCCCCCGGCCGGAGCCCCGCTGGTGCTCCCCGCCGGTGTGCGGCCGGCGCCCCGGAGCCTCCCGAGCCCGGCACGCGCGGCGCCCAGGGCCGTGGTGAGACCGGCGCTCCTGGAGCCGCCGGCAGCGGGGCCGCCAGGTGCCGCGGCCCCGCCCGATGCCGCGTCGGCGTCCTCGCTCACCTCGACGCCGAAGTCCCGCGCGATCCCGGCCAGACCGTCCGCGTACCCCTGGCCGAGTGCGCGCAGCTTCCAGGTGGTCCCGCGGCGGTAGATCTCGGCGAGCAGCAGCACGGTCTCCTGCTGGGGACGCGGCGGGGTGAACCGGGCGACGACCCGACCGCCCGCCCCGGTCACCCGCAGGGCCGGCGCGGGCAGCCTGCCGAGCGGTGTGCCGGGCTCGGCGGGACTCACGACGACGGTGACGCGGCTCGCCCCGGCCCGCAGTCCGCGCGGGTCGACGGTGAGCGTCTCGCCGTGCAGTCGGGTGCCGGGCGCGGTCGGCTGGTTGTAGAACACGAAGTCGCCGTCGCCGCGCACTTTGCCGCTGTCGTCGGTGATGAGCGCGGACACGTCGAAGGGACCGGGCACCTCGAACGTCAGGGTGCCGCCCGGCAGGGGCAGGTTGCCTCCGGGGACCAGCTCGCTCATCGGTGCCGCCTGTCGGGGTGCTGGGTCATGGTGCGCGCCCCGAGGGGCGTTGCCCGGACAACGTCCCGACGGTGCCCGTGGGTTCCTGACCTGTGAGACTGACGGGCGGCCGTACCGGGTCGCGGACGTGGGGGCGGCGTCCGGACGGCACCGGGCCGGGTGCCAGACTGACCCCATGGACGAGCGCGAATTCAGCAGGTCAGGACAGCACGCATCGGTGATCGGACTCGGCACCTGGCAACTCGGTGCCGACTGGGGCGACGTGGACGACAAGGACGCGCTGGCGGTCCTGGAGGCCGCCGCAGAGTCGGGGGTGACGTTCTTCGACACGGCCGACGTGTACGGGGACGGACGGAGCGAGGAGACCATCGCGACGTTCCTGCGGGGCAGGCCCGACCTGCACGTGCTGGTCGCGACCAAGATGGGCCGCCGGGTCGACCAGATCCCGGAGAACTACGTGCTCGACAACTTCCGCGCCTGGAACGACCGTTCGCGGCGCAACCTCGGTGTCGACCGCCTCGACCTGGTGCAGCTGCACTGCCCGCCCACCCCCGTGTACTCGTCCGACGAGGTCTTCGACGCCCTGGACACCCTCGTCGAGGAGGAGCGGATCGCCGCGTACGGCGTGAGCGTCGAGACGTGTGAGGAGGCGCTGACGGCGATCGCCCGCCCGGGCGTGGCCAGCGTGCAGATCATCCTCAACCCGTTCCGTATGAAGCCCCTCCAGCGGGTCCTGCCCGCGGCGCGGGAGGCCGGCGTCGGCATCATCGCCCGCGTTCCCCTCGCCTCGGGGCTGCTCTCCGGCAAGTACACGAAGGAAACGGTCTTCGCGGCGAACGACCACCGGACGTTCAACCGCCACGGCGAGGCCTTCGATCAGGGTGAGACCTTCTCCGGGGTCGACTTCGCCACCGGCGTCGAGGCGGCGGCCGAGTTCTCCGCCCTCGCGCCGGAAGGCTGCACCCCGGCCCAGCTGGCGCTGGCCTGGATCGTCCGGCAGCCGGGCGTGACCAGTGTGATCCCCGGCGCGCGCTCGCCGGAGCAGGCCCGCGCGAACGCGGCGGCCGGCAAGCTGCCGCCGCTCCCCGAGGAGACCCTCGCGGCGATCTCGGACCTGTACGAGCGGCGGATCAAGGAGCAGGTGGAAGGCCGCTGGTGACTGTTGTCTGCGGGCAGTCCTGGGCTGAGCGCGCAGTTCCCCGCGCCCCTGAGGGGCGCGTCAGACGAGCCCCGTAAGGGGCGCG
>NZ_JBFAHW010000076.1:0-49187 GCF_040654355.1 Streptomyces sp. NPDC050704
CCCTTACAACTGCCCTACCCCTGCGCGCCCTACGCCGCAGCCGCGGGGCTTCGCCAGGCCCCGGGCCGTGTCGGACGGGACTAGCCGGTGGGGCAGGTGTTGCGGTACTCGACGATCTGCGTGTTCGGTGTCGGTGCCGGGCAGAGGAACTGCTCGTACCGCACGTCCTCGTCGACGAACCGCTTCAGCCAGGCGATGCTGTACTTCGCGATCGTCGTGTTGGCGGACAGCGCCACGTTGTGGCCCTCGCCCCGGAGCTCCAGGTACGCCTTCTCCGGCGCGGCGGTGAGGCTGCTGTAGAAGGGCTCCGCGTGCGAGGCGGGCGACGCGATGGCGTCGTTCTCGGCGCCCATGATCATGGTGGGCACCCGGTCGGTCTGCCAGGTCTTGTCGTTGCTCCACGGCATGAGCGGCACGGCGGCCTTGAGCGAGGGACGCAGCTCGGAGGCCCTGAGCGAGCCGCCCCCGCCCATCGAATGGCCCATCACCGCAAGGCGGTTGGGGTCGATACGAGTCCGCACGGAACTGCTCTGGACCAGGTAGTCGAGCGCGTTGAGCATCTGGGTGGCCCGGTCGTCGGGCTGGTCGGTGACGGAGTTGGTCTCCAGGGTCAGTACGACGAAGCCCTGGGAGGCGAGGCGCGGGCCGTACCAGCTGATGAGCCCCTCCGCGGTGAGGAAGCCCGGGCTGACGACGACCGCCCCGAAGGTGCCCTCGCTGGTGTCGGTGGGGTAGTAGGCGGTACCCCTGTTGAAGGTGGGCCCGTCGACCGTGGTCTGGGCCGTGGCGAAGGGACCGCGCTCGGCGGTGATGGACCGCTCGGTGGGCGCGGGGCCCCGTGGGAAGTCCGCGGGGCCGGCCTGGGCCTCCTGCGGCAGGAGGCTCACACTCACGGCCAGAGCGGCGGCGCTGGAGAAGAGACCGATTCGTTTCGCGATGCGGATGCGGGTATGTCTCATGCGGCCAGAGCATGCTGACCAGGCGTCAGCGGCGCTTCTGCCCCAACTGCTTAATTGCGAACCGAAGTTTGTCAGGACGGCAAGGAACGGCGCTGTGACCTGCTGCGCAGCGCGAGCTGCGCGTCGAACCGGAAGGCCGGGTCGGCCAGCCGCTCTCCGTACAGGACGGCGAGCTGCCGCAGCCGGTTGCGGGCGGTCTGGGGATGGATGCCGAGCGCGGTGGCGACCTCGGGGGCCGTACGGCCGCTGGAGGCGAGCAGCGCGTCGAGCGTGTCCGTCAGGCGTTCCGCCTTGCCCGGCGGCAGGGCACGCAACGGTTCAAGTACCTTGTCGGCCAGCAGGGTTCCGATCGGTGAGCCGTGCAGAAGGTGCAGCTCCGAGAGGTGCTCCTCGGCCCTGGGCCGGCCGAGCCGCCGCCCCAGCCGGGCACAGTGCAGCGAGACCCAGGCCTCGTCCAGCGGCATGCTCGGCCCCACCGCCGCACCGGCCCCTTCAAGGACCGTCAACCCCCTTTCGTCCAGGGGGCGTTCGGCCGGCAGCCGTTCGTCGGGCACCACCAGATGCAGTTCACCGCCCCGACTCACCCGCAGCACGTCCGCGTCGACCCCGGTCAGATCGGCGGTCGCGGGCAGCACCGCGCACCGGACTCTCTCCGGCAGTGGCCAGACGGCCCGGCGGGCGAGATCGGGGAGGGGCTCCGCGAGCGGATCCCGGTGGCGATCCAGCAGCCGCGCGGCGAGCAGGCGGCGCGTGCGCAGTACCTCGTCGGCCGCCCCGGCCCGCGCCTCCGCGAAGCCCGCCACCGACTCCTCGGCCAGCGCGTGGATGTGCGTCAGTACGGCCTCGCTCAGCGGAACGGCGATCTCACCCGACAGCGCGGCGTCCCGCGCCACGTCCGCATAGCGGCGGCAGGCCACCCGGGCGCCGATCCGGTACGCGGCCTGCAGTCCGTCCATCCCGCGTCCGCTCAGGTACTCCAGCCTGCCCAGCCGCCTGAAGCGCGCCACATAGTGCTGCTGCGGCGCGTCCGGCTCCTCGACCAGCTCCGCGAACTGGGTGGCCGCCAGCCGGACGGCCTCGGCGAGATCCCGGGCGACGGCGGAGCCGACCGGCTGCCGGTAGCCGCGCACCTCTCGGCGGATCGCCTGCACCATCTCCGTGGTGAGCTCCGGAAGCCGGGCCCGGAGCAGCGGGGCGAGCGCCGGAGGCAGATCGTGCCACGGACGCCTGCATAAGAGTGAGTCGGCAGCCGACATGCCCAACCCCCTTGCTAGCACCGCACGGTGAGTCGTCGTGACCTGGAGT
Source organism: Streptomyces sp. NPDC050704 (assembly GCF_040654355.1). Taxonomy (NCBI): domain Bacteria; kingdom Bacillati; phylum Actinomycetota; class Actinomycetes; order Kitasatosporales; family Streptomycetaceae; genus Streptomyces; species Streptomyces sp. NPDC050704. Next base: position 2,265 of record NZ_JBFAHW010000076.1, read on the forward strand.
GTAAGGCGGGTGACACTTTCGGGCCCGGTTCGCGCACGGAATCTGGTGTACGTCACAGGGGTCCCCCAGTCTTGCCCAGCCCCACGGGATTTCACGGGAGGCACCTTGACCCCCACGCACACGCCCATGCCATACACGTCCATGACGTACACCCCCACGTACGCGCAGGACGCCGCGTCACTCCCGGGTGACATGCGCCGGATGCTGCTGCGGCACATGCCGGACGCCGTCGACGAGATGGAGGAGGCGGTCCGCACCGGGCTGCCGCACTACACCCACGTCGTCAACGGCACGTACGGCTCCTCGGTGCGCCAGATCATCGACCGGACGGTCAGCTGCTTCGTCGCGATCCACGACGCCACCCGGCCGAGCCCGGCCGCCACCGCCGAGATCATCGCCCTGTACGAACGCATCGGCGCCCGGCACGGCCGCCTGGGCTGCTCCCTCGACGTCCTGCGGGACGCCCTCGACCTGGCGGGGCGGGTGGCGTGCCGCCGCCTCATCAAGGACGCGTACCGCCTGCACTGGCCGGCACCCCTGCTGGCGACGCTCACCGAGGGCACCTTCGCCCTGATCGGGACGGCCGTCTCGGCGGCCTCGCGCGGGTATGCCGAGGTGTGCCACCGCGCCCCGCTCGACATCCAGCGGGACCGACTGCGCGACGCCCTGGTCGCCGAACCCGGGCGCGGGCCCAGGCCGCTCGCCGAGCTGGCCGCGGCGGCCGACTGGCGGCTGCCCGGCACCCTCGCCGTCCTCGCCCTGCCGCCGGGCGACCATCCGCAGACCCACGTCCTGCCGCCCGAGGTGCTCGCCGACCGGAGCCCCGCCGCGCCCTACCTCATCCTGCCCAACCCCCGTACGCCCGGGCCGCGTTGGCTCCCGAAGGCCAAGGGCGCTGCCCTCGGGCCCGTGGTACCGGCCGACCGGGGCGCGGTGTCGCTGCGCTGGGCGCGGCGCGGCCTGGACCTGGTCGAGCGGGGGACCCTGCCCGCCGACGCGCCGCTGCACTGCGTCGACCACGTGGCTCTCCTCACGGCGTTCCAGTCGGGCGACCTCCTCGAAGCCGCCGCGGCCGGACTCCTTGGGCCGCTCCTCGATCTGCCGCCCCGCCGCCGCGAACCCCTCCTCAAGACCCTGCTGGTCTACCTGCGCTGCGGCGACAACGCGGTCCTCGCCGCCGACCGTCTCCACGTCCACGAACAGACGGTCCGCTACCGCCTGCGCCAGATCACCCAGCTCACGGACGGCACCTGCCCGGACCCCGAACGCCGGCTGGAGACCATGCTCGTCCTGACCTGGCTGCTGTCTCCGAGAACCCCGGACACGGACACACCCGGGTGGCGGGCAAGAGCGGGCACGGCGGACGGCACGACCGGCGCGCCCGTGCCGGGCCGTCCCAGGCGGGCGTAGGGCCGGATGCCGGTGCGGGTCACGGCAGTTCGGCGCGTCCCTTCGCGCCGCGCTCCCGCAGCCACCGGACCACCCCGTCCGCGTCGGCGGTCCGGGCGATGTCGAGCGGGGTCTTGTCGTCGTAGCCGACCCAGTCGAGATCGGCGCCCCGCGCCAGGAGGTAGTCGGCGGTGGCCAGCCGGCCGCCGTGGCAGGCGCCCCAGAAGGCGCGGGTGACGGCGTCGCGGTCCGGCGGCTCGGGGCTCTCGACGAAGGTCTTCACCCGGTCCAGCAGGCCGAGTGTCGCGGCGTCCTGGAGTGTCGTACGCGCACCGAGCTCGACGAGTCGGCGCGCCGCCCGCCACTGACCGAAAGCGCGGGCGTCGGCGAGTGGTGTGCCGCCGCCGATCACGGCACCGGGCGCCTCGATGTCGGCGCCCGCCGCGACGAGGGCGTCGAGGACGGGGACGTCGTTGCTGCTGGCCGCCCAGTGCAGCGGCGTCTCGGCATGGGAGCCCTCGAAGCGGGCGTCGGGGTCGGCGCCCGCGGCCACGAGCGTGGCGACGACCGCGGGACCGTTGGGGAAGTGGCCCGGCCAGTCCGCGGCGATGTGCAGCAGGCTGCGGGTCCCGGCGCCGCTGCCGCGCCGCACGATCCGTACGGTCGCCAGTCCGGGATGCTCGGCGAGGCACTGCCGGAGCGCCGCCAGGTCACCGCCGCGGATCGCCTCGGTCACCGTGACGGCCAGCGGATCCTGCGAGTCGAGCGTCTCCATCTCACGCCTCCTGCTCGGCATCGGAACGACGTGCCTGCGCCGAGCCTGCCAGAGACGGGGAGCCGGTGGGTGCGGTGCCGGGCACCTGGGGTGCCGGGCTCCGGGAAGAGCCCGGCACCCCGCCGTCAGGGCGCGTCGATCCCGTTGGTGCAGGCGGCCCCCGGCTCCGGGGTCTGCGCGCCCTGTACGTACTTCGTGAGGAACTGCTGAACCCGCGGGTCCGACGCCTTCTCCACGGTCAGCTGGGCGCCCCACGCCGACAGCATGATGGCCCCGGCCTGGCTCTCGACCGGGCTCATCAGGGTGTACGGGGTCTTGCCCACCTTGTCGGCGAGCGTCTTCACATCGGCGTCCGCCGCCTTGTCGTTGTACGTGACCCAGACCGCACCGTGCTCCAGGGAGTGCACCGCGTTCTCGTTCGGTATCGCCTTCGTGTAGACCTTGCCGTCACAGGTCATCCACGCCTGGTTGTGGTCGCCGCCGACCGGCGGGTTCATCGGGTACGACACGGCCTTCGTGACGTGGTTCTGGGTCAGCTTCTTCGCGTCCCACGTCTTCACGCCCTTGACGGGCTTCTTCGCCGCCGCCTGCTGCTGCACGTCCTTGTCGTTGGCGTTGTCCAGGGCGTACGCGCCGAAGCCGACCAGTCCGGCGACGATGACCGTGCTGATCGTGATCGTGAGGATGCGCATTCTGCGTTCGCGGGCCTTCTCGGTGCGCCGCATCTCCTCGATGCGCTCCTTGCGCGCCGCGGCGGCCGACTTCTTGCTGGTTCTGCTCATGGGGATACGTTCCTTGTCCCCGCCGCGCCGGATCGTCGGGCGGCGGTGGGTGTGGGATGGGACGGACGTCGTCGCGGGGACGTCGGTCTAGATCCGCTGCACCTGGAGGACATGGAGATCGGGAGCGCCGCGGGCGGGCGGCAGGACGGCGACCGGCGAAGGGGCGGCCGCGCGCGCCACGACCGGCATCCGGGGCAGCGTGGCGGGCAGCGGCTGCGCGCCCACGGGCAGCACCGCCCGCGCCTCGCGGTTCGGCAGGCCGCAGCACCTGTCGTGCTCGGCGGGTGAACCCAGCCGATGATGCGCGACGGTGGGGGTGACAGTGACGGTCACCAGGGGAGCGGCGACCCGCTCCGCCCGGTCGTTCGGTGGCACGTACCCGATGCACATCGCCAGCGTCGCGAGCAGCAGGGCCAGGGCAGGGCACAGTGCCGCGTCCCGTCGCCGTGCGACGCGGTGCGTGTGCTTCGACGGCCGCCTGCTCATCACGCAGATGTTATGCGGTGCTTGTGACAGCGCTGCGAGGACCCCGTGAATCGGCCGTCGGGGCCGCGGGTGGTCGAAGGCGCGCGTGGTGTCGGCGTGCGCCCGGAAGTGTCCGCCGGTGCCGCTTCAGGTCCTGACCTGGATCAGGGCATGCGTCCCGCTCGTACGCCAGGTCTCGCCGCTCGCGTCCAGGTCCGCCACGGTCCGCGGCGCCAGCCCTGTCACGACGTCCGACTTGAGCGTGCGCAGTGCCGCCACCGGGCCGGGGAAGTACGCGGTGGCCTCGGCGAACGGCGTGGTGGCGGGCCAGTGGCGATCGCCCACCAGGCGACGGTAGTTGAGGTCGCCCTTCATGACGGTGAGGGTGGCGGACGCGAAGTCCGCCCGGAGATCGGCGGGCATCCGCGCGTAGGGGTGCGGGGCGCAGGAGAACGGGTGGGTGCGCAGGATCAGCCGGCCGCCGCTGACGGCCTGCCGCAACCGGTCGCCGATCTCCGCCGCGTTCCCGGCCGCCGCGGTGATGCGGTCCAGGCAGGCGAGCACGTCGGCGGTGGTGGCGTCGGAGATGTAGTACGGATACGGCTTGAGGTGCAGGACGACGGAGGCCGCCCGGCGCGTGGTGAGCAGGCGGTCCGCGAGGACCAGGTCGGGCAGCAGCTCGGGTCCGGCGTTGTCGGCGACGAGGCAGACCTTGCCGGGCTCGGCGGTCTCCAGGGCCTCCCAGAGCGTCACCGAGTCGTCGACGACCAGTCCCGGCACGCGTTCGCCCAACCCCTCGGCGCCCGCGGAGAGTTGGAAGCCGAGATCGGCCCGGTTGCCCCAGAGCGAGGAGAGCAGGAGCGTACGGTCCTGCTCCCGCTCGGGGAGTCCGGGGAGGCGGTCGAGCGCGGACAGCTCGTCGTCGACCTTGGGGCTCGCGAGTTCGGCGCCCTTGAACGGCGCGAAGGGATCGATGCCCTGCCAGGGGCCCGGTGTGAAGTAGCGCAGGGCGGCGAGGAGTTTGCGGTAGAAGAAGCTCTCCGCCCACAGGAACGGCACATCGGTCCAGCGCTGCCCGTAGTGGCTCTCGTCCCGCCAGCGCTCGGCGCCCGGTTCGCCGTCGTCCAGCCGCTCGACGACCCCCTTGGTGGTCTCCTCCAGCAGGGTGTCCAGGGCTCGCTGCAGCTCGGGCGGATACGGAGTCGCCCGCCGTACGCGCTCGATGAGGGCGGGATGCCGCTCGTCCAGCACGCTCCGGGCGAAGGAGCCGGCGGTGCTGACGACGACGGGGGCGCTGTCTTCGGCTGCGGGGGCGGGGCTGGGATGCGTCATCCTCCCAGTAAACCGCCCGTGCTCCCCATGAGGTCCCACGCGCCTCATGGCGAGCCGTCGGTCAGCCCCAGCTCTGCGCGTACTGGTTGCGGTACCGCCTGCGTCCCCGCTCCGAGCGGATCCGCAGGGCCACCAGGGCGACCAGGCTGCCCGCGATGACGAACAGTCCGGGACCGAGATTCTTGTACTCCGAGATCCGGTCCAGCGCGGAGGTCGTGCTGTCGGTCTGCCCACCGGGAACCGAGTCCACCGGTCCCATCGCCCCCGGAAGGGCGGCGCCACCGGGAGCGGTCGACGACGTGCCAGGTGGCACCGCCGCGCCGTTGTCGCCGCCCGCGGCGCTCCCGTTGTCTCCGCCGTTCCCGGGCGAGGGTGTCGCCCGGCCGGCCGACGCGGGGTCGGCGGCCAGCTTGACGCCGAGTGAGTCCAGCGCCTGGGTGACCGGCTGGAAGAACGTCGTACCGCCGTTGTCGCAGTCCCCGCTGCCGCCCGACGTGACGCCCATGGCCAGGCCGTCGGCGAACATCGGGCCACCGCTGTCGCCCGGTTCGGCGCACACCGTGCTCTCGATGAGCCCGGTGACCGTGCCCTGCGGGTAGTTCACCGTCGCGTTCAGGCCGGTCACCTCGCCGGACTGGAGCCCGGTCGTACTGCCGCTGCGGAAGACCTTCTGGCCCACGGCGGGATCGGCCGCTCCGGTGATCCGTACGCCCTGGCCGTTGCCGACGGCCACCACGTCGGCGCCGTTCAGCACGGTGCCGGGGCTGTACTGCACGAGCGAGAAGTCGCCGCCGGGAAACGATCCGGAGACGGTGTTCCCGACCAACTCGTTGGCCTGCTGGTCCGCGAACCACGTCGTGCCGACGGGGCCGCAGTGTCCGGCCGTCAGAATGAAGTTGTTCTGCCCGTTGGTCACGTTGAAGCCCGCCGAGCAGCGGCCGCTGCCGCCGAAGAGCGGGGCCGCTCCGTTCAGCCGGGGGGTGAACGTGCCCTCCATCCGCTCCATGCGCACGGACTTGCCGATGCTTTCGGCCATCTTGGTCATCCGCGACCACTCGGCGGCGGAGACGGTGCTGTCGGCGCGTACCACCACCTGGTTGGACGCGTAGTCCATGGACCAGGAGGTACCGGCCACCCGGGGCGCGTCCTTCAGGGTCGCGGTGGCGGAACGAAGGTCGTTCATGGCGTAGGGCACCACCTTGGCGACGGCGCCCGCGTCGCGCACGTCCGCCGCCGCCTTCTCGTCGGTCACCGCGACCACCGGGCGCCCTTCGGCGTCGATCCAGCTGCCCGCCGTGCGCGAAGTGCCCAGCTCCGAGACGAGCTTGCGGCCCGTGTCGGCGGCCCGGGTCTCGGCGCCCGGAGCGTTCGGCCCGTCCGGCGTCTCGCTCGCCATGGCGCTCGAGACCATCAGCCCCCCGCACACCAGCCCGCCGATGGCGGCGAACCGTGCGATCCGCTGAATGTTCCGTCGTGCATGCCTCATCCACGGCTCCCGTGCGACTGTCCTGACACAGCGTCACTCCTGCGAGCGCTCCCGCAAGTTGAACGCCCTCCTTCAGTACGTGCCGTCACGCGGTCCGGTTCACCGGACCGGCCTGGTGTTCGGAGTCGGCGAAAACCCGCCGGTCACGCCCGCCGCGAGAACGAGGCCGCTGTTGCCGAAACAGCAACATCGCTCGCCCCGCCGTCGAAGGCCCGACACGATCGGAATCAGCGGAACCTTGCCGAGGAACCCTGCTGAGGAGGACGTATGACGCAGCCCGCCAGCCCGGTCACGCCGACGGGCGCCCGGCATCGACTCGTGGACGTCCCCGGCGGCCGTATCCACCTGGTGGAGCAGGGCACCGGCCCGCTGGTCCTGCTGGTCCACGGCTTTCCCGAGCTCTGGTCCTCGTGGCGCCACCAACTCCCCGCGCTGGCCGCCGCGGGCTACCGCGCGGTCGCCGTCGACGTACGCGGGTACGGGCGTTCCTCGGCGCCCCGCGCCGTGGAGGCGTACCGGATGGGGGCGCACATCGAGGACAACGTGGCGGTCGTGCGCGCCCTCGGCGAGGACACCGCCGTGATCGTCGGCCACGACTGGGGGTCGACCATCGCCGCCGGCTCCGCGCTGGTCAGGCCCGACGTCTTCACCGCCGTCGGACTGCTCGGCGTGCCGTACGCGCCGCGGGGCGGGATGCGGCCGACCGACGCCTTCGCGATGATCGGCGGGGACGAGGAGTTCTACGTCGGCTACTTCCAGGAGCCGGGCCGGGCGGAGGCGGAGATCGAGCCGGACGTGCGGGGGTGGCTGACGGGGTTCTACGCCACGCTGTCGGCCGACACGATGCCACCGTCGGGAGACGGCGGCGCGTTCTTCGTCCCGAAGGGCGGCAGGCTCGCCGACCGGTTCGCGGACGCCACGCCTTCCTGGCTCACCGAGGCCGAACTCGACTTCTGCGTCGGCGAGTTCGAGCGCACCGGACTCACCGGAGCACTCAACCGCTACCGCAACGTCGACCGCGACTGGGAGGACCTCGCCGACTGGGACGGCGCCCCGATCACCCAGCCGTCGCTCTTCGTCGCCGGTGCACTCGACGCCTCCGTCGGCTGGCTGGCGGACGCGATCAAGGCCTTCCCCAGCACGCTCCCCGGCCTGGTCTCCTCGCACCTGATCGAGGGCTGCGGCCACTGGGTGCAGCAGGAACGCCCCGACGAGGTCAACCGGATCCTCACCACCTGGCTGGCCTCCCTCGACGCGCCGCTCAACGAGCCGACGCCACAAGACCCGCCTCGTACGCGATGATCACGAGCCGCACCCGATCCCGGGCACCCAGCTTGGCGAGCAGCCGGGTCACATACGTCTTCGCGGTGGCGACGCTGATGGTGAGCCGCTCGGCGATCTCGGTGTTGGACAGCCCGTGTCCGACGAGGGCCAGCACTTCGCGTTCCCGGTCGGTGATCCCCCCGATCGTGCGCGCGTCGGGCGCGGCGGACACCGGGCGGTCGGCGAACTCCCTGATCAGACGGCGTGTCACACTCGGCGCGAGCAGACCGTCGCCGGTGGCCACGACCCGGATCGCGGCGAGGATGTCGTCCAGCGCCATGTCCTTGACGAGGAACCCCGCCGCGCCCGCGCGCAGCGCGCCGTACAGGTAGTCGTCATCGTCGAAGGTGGTCAGGACGATCACCTGGGCGCCACTGCTGCCCGCCGTGATCAGCCGGGTGGCCTCGATGCCGTCCATGCCCGGCATGCGGATGTCCATCACCACGACATCGGGACGCTCCGTCTCGGCCAGTTCGACCGCTTCGGCGCCCGTCCCCGCCTCCCCGACGACTTCGAGGTCGGGGATGTCGATGATCACCATGCGCAGAGCGGCGCGGACGAGCGGCTGGTCGTCGGCGAGTACGACGCGTACGACGGGGGCGCTCATCGCACACCCGCCGGTACGGGCAGTCGCGCCGCCACCCGGAAACCACCCTCGGGACGCGGCGCGGCCGAGAACTCCCCGTGCAGCAGACCGACCCGCTCGCGCATGCCGAGGAGACCGAAGCCGGTGTCCCCGGTGCGGCCGGGACCGGGTCCGCTGTCGAGGACCTCGATGGCCAGCTCCTCATCCTGGCAGTCGACGGTCACCTGGCAGGAGCGGGTCCCGGCATGGCGTACGACGTTGGTGACGGCCTCCTGCACGATGCGGTACGCGGACATGCCGATCTCCGGCGGCAGCGGGCGCCGTTCGCCCCGCCAGCGGACCTCGACACGGACGCCGGCGGCGGTCGTCCGCTCGGCCAACAGGTCGATGTCCGCCAGACCGAGCGCGGGATCGAGCGGCGGCGCCTCGGGAGCATGGCCCGGTTCGGCCCGGCGGAGCACGCCCAGCATCCGGCGCAGGCCGGACAGCGTCTCCCGGCTCGCGTTCTCCACCTCGCCGAGCGCCTCGCGCGCCAGCTCCGGCCGGGTGTCGATGACCCGCCGGGCGGCACCGGCCTGGAGTGCGACGATGCCGATGGTGTGGGCCACCATGTCGTGCAACTCCCGGGCGATGCGCAGCCGTTCGGCGGTGACGGCCTGCGCGGCGGCCTGGGCGCGCGACTTCGCGGCGTACTCCCGGGCCTGGTGGGCGGAATGGCCGACGAGCCAGGCGATGACGGCCGTCAGGGCCACGATCAGCCCGGTCGTGGTGCCGATGCCCCACCCGCTCAGCACCCGGACGGCCAGGAAGCCGACGAGCGTGAAGAGCGCCATGGAGACGGCGATGACCCCGGTCCGGCGGGGCCGGGACGCGGCGATGAAGTACAGCGTGAGATTGACCGCCAGGAACTGCGGCAGGGGAATCGCGCTCACGCTCAGCGCGCTCGTCCCGCTGATCGAACCGGCGAGCATCAGGGCCAGGGCCCACAACGGCCGACGGCGCAACAGGGCGCTGCCGGCCAGCGTCATGGCGGTGCCCAGCGCGAGGAGTGCCCAGCCCTCCCACTTGGCGGTGCTGAGCAGAGCGGTGCGATAGGCGTCGGCCTCCTCCTGGCCGGGCAACCGGAAACGCATGAGCATGGTGATCGCAAGACCCGCGCACCAGCCCAGCGCCGTCCAGACGCCCGGCGGTATGCGCTTGAGCAGGGGGACTCGCGGTGTGGCGGGCATGCGCCGATCGTATCGACATGATCCCCGCCGGTCATCGGACCGTGGGTGTACACCCCAGGTCGACACCGGCCCCGCGCGATTGTCGCCGTCGGCCCGATGCCGGACGGCCGTGTCCCACGGCACCGTGGGCCACATGATCGAAGTCAACGAACTGACGAAGCGATATGGCGGCACCACCGCCGTCGACGACCTGAGCTTCACCGTGCGCCCCGGACATGTCACCGGGTTCCTGGGCCCGAACGGCGCGGGCAAGAGCACCACGCTGCGGATGCTCCTCGGCCTGAACGACCCCACCGACGGAACCGTCACCATCGACGGCCACCGGTTCCGGGACCGCCCGCGCGGCCTGCGGCACGTCGGCGCACTCCTCGACGCCCACGACGTACACGGCGGCCGCAGCGCGGCGGGGCACCTCTCGGTGCTGGCCCGCTCCAACCGCATCCCGCGCCGCCGGGTTGACGAGGTGCTGGAGGAGGTCGGGCTCGCGGCCGCGCGGCGACGCCGCATCAGCGGGTTCTCGCTCGGTATGAAGCAGCGGCTCGGCATCGCCGCCGCGCTGCTCGGAGATCCGCCGGTGCTGCTCTTCGACGAGCCGCTCAACGGTCTGGACCCCGAGGGCGTGAAGTGGGTCCGCGGACTGTTCCGGCGGCTGGCGGCCGAGGGCCGCACGGTGTTCGTCTCCAGCCACCTGATGTCCGAGATGGAGAACACCGCCGACCAGCTCGTCGTCATCGGCCGCGGCCGGCTGATCGCCGCCGAGAGCCTGACGGAGTTCGCGGCCCGCGGCACCCGCCTGAGCAGCGTGACCGTACGTACGCCCGATGCCTCCAGGCTGGCGGCTGTGCTGACCGCGCAGGAAGCGGCGGTACGCCAGGACGGCGACGACGTGCTGGCGGTGACCGGCCTGAGCGCGGCCCGGATCGGTGAACTCGCCCTCCACCACCGGGTTCCGCTGCACGAGCTGACCACCAGCGCGGCCTCTCTGGAGGAGGCCTTCATGGAACTCACCGCCGACAGCGTCGAATACCTCGCAGGAGAGCCCCGATGACCACGCCGACGACCACCTCGACGACCCTCCCGACCACGGCTGTCCGCGCCCGAGTCACCGAGCCCCGCGCCCGGTTCCGCGACCTCGTCGCCGCCGAGTGGACCAAACTGTGGTCGCTGCGCTCGACCCCTTGGGCCTTCCTCGTCAGCGCGCTGGCTGTCATCGGGTTCAACGTGGGCACCGCCTATGACAAGTACCGCTACTGGTCGGAGGCGGACGCGCGTTCACGGGCCGACTTCGTCCGGGACGGGATCCCGCTGTCGATCGCCTTCACCGCGAACGCCGCCATGATCCTCATGCTCGCCCTCAGCGCCATCGGCGCCACCGCGATCGTCGGCGAGTACAGGACCGGACTGATCCGCACGACGTTTGCGGCCGTCCCGGCCCGCCGCTCGGTCATGGCGGCCAAGGTGTGCGTGGTGACCACCGTCACGACCGTGTTCGGCGCGCTCGTCTCGGCGGCCTCCTTCGGCCTGACCCAGGCCGTCCTGTCCGCACGGCACGCCGGCGTCTCCATCGACCACCCCGGCGCCCTGCGCGTCGTCGTGGCGTCCGCGCTCCTCGCACCGGTGGCCGCGCTCGTCGGCATGGCCCTGGGCGCCGTCATCCGGCACAGCGCCGCCACCATGGTCGCCAACGTGGTGATCCTCCTGCTGTTGCCCCTGGTCTTCAGCGCCGACCGCCACTGGTCGGCCGTCGTCGAGCACGCGCTGCCGGCCGGTGCGTGGAACCGTCTGGTCGCCGTCGACCACCTGCCGGTCGCCTACCCGTCGACGGTCACCGGAGCCTGGATCGTCTATGCGGCCTGGGCACTCGTGGCGGCCGCCGTCGCCGTGACCTCGGTGCAGCGGCGCGACCAGTGACCGCCCTCACCCACCCCTTACCTACGTGTCTCGTGCAGGGCGCCGCGAGCCACACCGACGAAGTGCGTGACCGACTCCCAGAACGGGCGGTAGCAGGCGTGGAAGCGCTCCTCCGCGTCCGCCTCACCGGCGATCATCGCGCAGAGCGCCCGGTAGTTGTCGCCGGTCGACAGGCGGAGCCGGTCCGCGGCCGTGGCGACCTCCGGCGGGCCCTCCAGGTCCGCCACCCAGACGCGCTGACGCAGCACGGCGTACTCGCCGCGGAGCCGAACCCGCAGGTCCTTCAGCGTGGCGAGGCGCTCGTCGGCGTCACCGATGTTGTGTGCGTCGGTGACCTTCCAGTAGAGGTCGCCCATGCGCTGGGCCTGCTCGATGACATCGACGTACGCCGCACGCCGGGCCGCCCGGAGCCGGTCCGCCTGCACGGTCGACGCGGCCGCTTCCGCCTGGATGCGGGCTGCCCGGGCGGTGCCGCGGCTGGTCACCCAGCTCGCGAGCACCGCGGTCGCCGCCGTCAGCGCGGCCACCCACAGAGTGCTGTCACCCATGCCGCTGATATCCCCAAGTGTCAGACGAGCCGGGCGAGTTCGTCGTCCGACAGACGGATGGCACCCGCGGCGACGTTCTCCACGAGGTGGTCCGGATCGCCGGTCCCGGGGATGGCCAGGACATGCGGGCCGCAGTGCAGCGTCCAGGCCAACCGGATCTGTGCCGGAGTCGCACCGTGGGCGCGTGCGACGGCGAGGACCTCGGCGTCGTCGGTGTCGCCCGCGCCCCTCGCACCGCCTTCGCCGGCGATCGCGAAGAACGGCACGAAGGCGATGCCCTGTTCACCGCAGATCCGCAGCACGTCATCGCCGCCGCCGTCATCGCCGCCGTCACCGTCGGCGGCCTTCATACCGAGGCCGTACCGGTTCTGGACGCAGACCACCGGCGCGATGGCCTGAGCTTCGGCGAGCTGCTCGGGCCCGACGTCGGACACGCCGAGGTGGCGGATGAGCCCGGCCTCGCGCAGTTCGGCCAGCGCGCCGAAGTGCTCGGCGATCGAATGGCGTCCGTGCGTCCTCAGGTTGACCACGTCGAGGTGGTCCCGGCCGAGCTGGCGCAGGTTCTCCTCCACCTGGCCGCGCAACTGATCCGGCCTCGCCCAGGGCAGCCACTCGCCCGACGGGCCGCGCCCCGGCCCGACCTTGGTGACGATGACCAGGTCGTCGGGATACGGGGCGAGCGCCGAGTTGACCAGCTCGTTGGCGGAACGCAGCGACGAGAAGTAGAAGGCCGCGGTGTCGATGTGGTTGACGCCCAGGTCCAGCGCGCGCCGCAGCACGCCGATCGACCGTGCGCGGTCGCTCGGCGTGCCGAGGTTGAACGGGCCGCTTCCGGTCAGCCGCATCGTGCCGAATCCGAGACGGTTGACCGTGAGGTCCCCGAGCCGCCAGGTCCCCGCTGCCGCCGCGTTGATCGCCTCTGACGTCATCGTCGGAGTCTGGCACGGGTTGCCCGGACAGCGGGTGCGTACGGCGAAAAGTGATCTCTCGGCCCTGGAACCCGCGGGCTTGGTCGAGTCCCGTGCGGTACCGCGCGCCCCGTAAGGGGCGCGGGGAACTGCGCGACCAGCCCCCACCGGCGCGCGTTCGTCACCGTTCTTCCAGCGGAGCGCTCAGGCGTGGCTCGCGGGCCCGCGCGTCTGCGTCAGATGCGCGAAGACGACGACATTGCTCTGGTAACCGGTTTTCTTGTCGAACGTCCCGGCGCACGTGATCAGCCGCAACTCCGGGCGCTCTCTGGGCCCGTAGACCTCCTGACTCGGGAAGCGCGCCTTCTCGTACGTGCGGACGGCGTCCACGGTGTAGACGGCGGTGCGTCCGTCGGCGCGCCGGGCCTCGACGCGGCGGCCGGGCCCGAGTTGGTCCAGTCCGGCGAAGACGGCGGGGCCGGTGGCGGTGTCCAGGTGGCCGACCACCACGGCGGTGCCCGCCTCGCCGGGCGAGGGCCCGCCCTCGTACCAGCCGACCAGTTTGGGGTTGTCGACCGGCGGCGTGGTGAGCTGCCGCTTCCGGTCCAGGCGCAGGCCGGTGACCGGGGCTTCCAGACCGAGGTACGGGATGCTCAGGACCGTTGCCCTGGACCGCGGGAGCGACGGGGGTGGCGGCGCGGGGCGAGGGACGGGAGGCCGGGGGCGGGTGGGACTCGGCCGGGGCGCCGGTGTCGAGGATGCCGAGGCGGGCGAGGAAGCCGGAGGCCCCGGGGACGCCTCGGCGTCCCCGGGCTCCGCCGCCGGGGCGGCCACCGGGCCTGTGGGCCGGTCGTCGTCCTCGGCCCACCAGAAGCCGCCCACCACCAGCGAGGAGGCGATCACGACCGTCCTCGTCAGGCGGTAGGCGCGCGTCCGGTACCAGGGCCTGGGCGTGCGCCTACGCGGCGCCATCGGGCCGGCGGCGCAGCATCCGGAAGTAGACGAAGCCCGAGACACCGACCAGGCCCACCGCCGCCGCGGCGCCGACCGCCGACACGCTCGGGGTCTGGGCGAGACCGCCGCCGCCCGCGGGCACGCCGCCGTTGGGGCCGCCCGGGGGCGTGATCGGGCAGTCGACCTTGAAGACCTTGTGCTTGCCCGCGCCCATGCCACCCTCGATCTTCCAGGTGAGCTTGTACTGGCCGTTGGGCAGGCTCAGCGTGGCGGGCTTGACGGGTGTGCGGCCCGTGCCGGTCGGGAGGGTGAGGGTCCCGTTGAGTGTGGCGGTTCCCGAGTTCGCGGGCTGCGGGTCGATGACCCAGGAGATCGCCTGATTCGGGTCGAAGTTGAAGGCGGCGAGGTAGAACTTGCACACCTTCGGGTTGTTGCTCTGGTCGGTGTCGGGCGTCGTCTCCGCGTGGATCTTGACGTCGCCGTTGTCGCCGGGGGCGGCGAAGGCGGCCGGTGCTCCGAGGAGAGCGGTTCCGGCGAGGGTGAGTGCCGTGAGGGCGGCGGCGCCCGTGCGGACTCGGGCGGAGCGGGGGAGGGGCGAGGCAGACATGCGGGTTCCTCCGAGTGGAATGATTGTCGCACAAATCGGACCTGCACCTGACTCTCTTTCACATCCCGGGCGCGAAGACGCGGCACAACACTGAGGAGCCGTCGGATATCGCCCGTACGGACCAAGGCCGTGGCGGTGATCGAGTGCCGCCTAGACTCCCCACGTGGACAAGACTGCGTTCGAGCGGCTCGGTGCCGCCAAGTACCTGCTGGTCACCAGCTATCGGAAGAACGGCACAGGAGTCGCGACCCCGGTGTGGGTGGTCCGCGACGGGGAGACGCTCGGTGTCTGGAGCGCCGAGGACTCCTGGAAGGTGAAGCGGATCCGCAACCGCGGCGACGTGCTGGTGGGGCCGTGCGACGCACGCGGCAACCCCACGGGTGAGCAGATTCCCGCCACCGCCGAGATCTGCGACCAGGACGCCACCGAGCGGTACCGGAAGCTCATCGCACGCAAATACGGGGTCATCGGCCGGCTCACCATGCTCGGCAGCCGACTGCGGCGCGGGAAGAGCGAGACGGTCGGTATCCGGGTGTCGCCGGCGTCGTAGGTCCGAGCGTCGGCACGACTGCAAGCCGCGGTGCAGTCGCAAGCCGCGGCGCGACGGAAGGCCGCGGCACGGCTGCAAGCCACAGCACAGTCGCGAGTCACGGGCCGACCGCAAACCGCACGGCCCGACCGCGAACGGCCAGGCCGATGCCCGCGACCCGAGCGTGTCGTCGCACGAGTGACGTCCGCGGGCTCTTGGCCTCCGTGTGCAGGCCGATGGCACCTCGGTCCGTCTCCCGGCCCCGGCCTCAGCCACTTCGAGACCTCACGCGCCTTCACCCCCGGTAGGACCCTGCCGCAGCCAGACGTAGTCGACGGGCTGGCCGACGTTCCACGCCTTCGCCAGGTCGGCCTCGACCGGAACGAAGCCGGCTCCGCGATAACACCGGAGGGCCCTTTCGTTGTCCGGGTGCACCCGCATGAACACATCGGAGTGCCCCGCCCGCCGGGCCTCGGCGACCAGCCCCTCGACGAGCACGCGCCCGAGCCCCCGCCCGCGGGCCTCGGGCGCCACGATGATCCGTGCCAGCTCGACCTCGTCCTCCTCGGCGTCGAACCACAACTCCCCGTATCCCACGAGCCGTTCGCCTTCGACGAGGATGCGGGCCGTCACGTCCTCGTCCCGCTGCCACGCCGCGACCGTGTGCTCGGCCACGGGGAACTCCCGAAGCCCACACCACATCGCGACCTCGGCGGCGGAGACGGGCCAGCCGGCCACGGTGCCCGAGTGGGCGGCGCTGAAGGGGAGAAGGTCCATTGGGTGGGTCCATCCGTCCTGGGTGGGTGCGATTTCCTGGGAGTCGGCCTCGTGGCGCGTCAGCCTCGCGGCTCGTTGTCGTTGACCAGCACGGCCGCTCCGTCGAAGCGGCCCGCCTTGAGATCCTGCAGGGCCCGCGGAGCCTGCGACAGCGAATATGTGTGAGTGGTGGCGCGAACGCCGTGCCGGGCCGCGAGGGTCAGGAACTCCGGCCGTCCTCTTGGGTGTTGGAGGTGACACCGCGTACCTCCTTCTCGTAGAAGAGTTCGCGCTCATAGGTGAGCGGCGGTACGTCGCTGAGGTGGATGCCCGCGATCGAGAGGATGCCGCCGCGGTCCAGGGCCCGCAGGGCGACGGGCACCACCGCCGGGCGGCCGGATCGCGGGTCAGTACGTGGACGGTCGCCCCCTGGGACAGGGCCACCTGGGCGCACAGGTGAGCGCTGCCACCGAAGCCGTACAGGCCGAGGCGCCCCGCCAGGGGGCCGGGATCCGTGCTGCCCCGTACTCACCTGTCGAACCAGGCGTCCGGCCGCCCGTCGTATTTCTGCGGGACAACGGAAAGGATCGTTGACGCGGCGTGGACGCGGTGCCAACGTGCTCGCACCAGTCCTCCCGGCCGGCCGGGACCCGGGTGGTGTCGACGGGACGCCACCCACTGAACGGCGCATTGAGGCGAACGGAGGACTTGTCGCCATGTCAACAGCCAGTGGAGACCCGACAACGGGGACGGCCGACTTCTCGGCGGCGCCCCTGGCCGATGCTTCCCCACCCGAGGAGTGGGAGAGCGGCCAGGACGCGAACACGGGTCAGCGCACCACCGAAACGAACGGGGACGAACAGCGGCCGACGGCAGGGGAGTTGACCGCGGAGGCGGCCGCGAGCCCGCAGCCGGGTGCCGCGCTCCCCGCCTACCGCCCCACCCGCGGCCGCTACCGCGGCAGCAGCGGCGGCTACGAACTGGACCTGCGCGTGGACGTCGACAGCGTGCCCGGCGGACCGAAGGTCCTGCGGAAGGTCAGCGGTGACTTCTTCAGCACCGGCGGCGCCACGAAGGCGTACTTCGGCTCGTTCATCGTGCACGCGCCCACCGTCTCCTGGACGGCGGCCAAGGTCGTCATCAAGGGAGTCGCCGCCTACACCTGGCAGACCACGCACACGATCGTGCGGGTCACCGTCCCGCGGAGCAGGGCGAACCAGCGGCCCGGCGCCGCGACCGTGGAGTTCCTCCGCCCGCCGGGCCACCTCGGTGCCACCTACGTCTGCCCGCACATCTCGCCCTACTTCCGCACCATCGAGTGGGAACAGGACTCCGTGACCGGGGCCGTGCCCTTCCTCTCGTACGACACCGGTTCGCTGCCGCAGCCGGCCAACAGCCCGGCCCGTGTCCTCACCGTGCCCCGGGCCTACGCCGAGGCCGGCATCGAACTGCTGGTGTCGGGCACCGCGAACGTGATCGCGAACAGCCAGAACGGCTGGACCAACACCGAACTGCACGCCGCGATGGAGACCAACTTCAGTCTGTGGCGCAACGCCCCGCAGTGGAAGCTGTGGCTCCTTGTGGCCAGCCGCTACGAAGGCACGGCGGGCGTACGCGGCATCATGTTCGACGCCGCCGACGCCTTCCAACGGCAGGGCTGCGCGGTCTTCTACGACCTGGTCCAGGGCGCCGACCCCGAGTCGCAGCGCGCCATGCTGCGCACGTACGTCCACGAACTGGGCCACTCCTTCAACCTGCTGCACTCCTGGCAGAAGAACCTGGCCCAGCCCCCGGCCCCGCTCGGCGGGAACAACGGCTTCGCCGACCTGTCCTGGATGAACTACGCCCAGAACTACCAGCCGTTGAACGGCAACGGCGGGGCGGCCGCCTACTGGGGTGCCTTCCCCTTCCAGTTCACCGACAACGAGCAGATCCATCTGCGGCACGGCTTCTACCGGAACGTCATCATGGGAGCCAACGCCTTCGGTACCGGCGCCGCCGACATCGAACCCGAACTCTTCGACGAACCGCTCACCGACGAGTCCGGGCTCCGCCTCGGTCTGCGCGCGGACAAGCAGGGCTTCACGTTCGGCGAACCCGTCGTCGTGGAACTGAAGTTGGAGACGACCGACCTGCGCGGCCGCTCCACGCACAGCCACCTCCACCCGGACGACGAACTGGTCAACATCGCCATCCGGCAGCCCTCCGGCCGCACCGTCCTCTACCGGCCGCTGCTGCGCCGCTGCGTCGACCAGGACCAGACGATCCGCCTGGACACCCACCGGCCCGCGATCTACAGCAGCGCCTACATCGGCTACGGCCGTGACGGGCACTACTTCGAGCAGCCGGGCACCTACCAGCTGCGCGCGGCCTATCTGGCCTCGGACGGTTCCCGGATCGTCTCGCCGGTGCTGCGGCTCAACGTCAGGCACCCCGTCAGCCAGACCGACACACAGCTCGCCGAGCTGATGATGGGCGAGGAGCAGGGCAAGATCCTCGCCCTGCGCGGTTCCGACTCGCCGTCGCTGCGGGCAGGCAACGACGCGCTCCAGGAGATCATCGACCGGCACGGCACGCATCCCTTCGCCGTGTACGCGCGGCTCGCCAAGGGACTCAACTTCGAGCACGAGTTCAAGTCCCTGAGCCCCGACAAGAGCGAGCTGACCGTGCGTCCCCCGGACCCCAAGTCCGGGATCGAGCAGCTCACCCAGGTCGTCAAGGTCTCCGAACAGGGCAAAGGCGTCGACAACCTGACGCTCAACCTGGCCACCCGCCGCCTGGCCCGCGCGTACGCCCGTCAAGGCGACCTCGAAGAGGCCAACTCCACGCTCGACCGGCTGGTACGGCACTTCGACACACCGGCGTTCAAGCCGTACGTCGTGGACGCCGTACGCGACCAGGTCGACACCACCAAGGCGCGGCTCACCGCCGAGTTCGGCAGCTGACCACGCCTGAAGGAGGGCACTCACGGGCGACCCCTCCGCCCGTGAGCGCCCTCGTCGTGTCCGGGCGGGCGGCGGACCGGTGTGCCAGCATCGTGACCAGGTGCCAGGTGCCAGGTGCCAGGTGCCGGGAAGCAGGAAGGCGCGGGAAGGAGCTGTCCCATGCTCGACCTCGTCCTGTACGGGCCGAGCGGCCCCCAGCCCCTCGGCCGCCCGGCTGCCGTCCGGGCGGAGATCCGCAACACGGGTGGCCGCGACCTCTGGATCGCGGGTGTGCTCGACGGCTCCGAGAGCGGACTGCGTTACCCGCACTACCGGCCCGCCGTCATCCGCGCCGACGACGACAGCGTCGTCGCGCGCCCCGGACCGGCCGAGGACCCCCTTGTCGGACCGCTCAGGCCCGGCGACCTGCGCCGACTCGCCCCGGGCGAGTCCTTCGACCCGACCACCGGACCGGGCTGCCTGCCGCTCATGACGTTCGCCCACTACGTCCCGGAGCGCCCCGGCCGCGTCCGCTACACCCTCACGCTCGCCACGGAAGCCGCCCGGCCCGAGGAGTGGCTGGGCGGCTTCGGACTGCCGACCAGCACCGAGCGGGACGAACTGCTCGCGCTGGTCGCCCGGGTGCCCCGTACGACGATCACGGCCGCTCCGCTGGAGGTGGACTTCCGCTGAGGTCCACTTCGTGAGGCCGTGCGAGAGGGACGGGGGCGCATGTGAAGCAGCGAGGCGTACGTGAGCCGGGCCGTCAGCCGCCGTACTCGCCGCGTCGGCGGAGCATGACGAGGAACATCAGCGGGAGCATCACTAGGTGCTCCAGGGTGATCATCGAGTCGGCGGAGACGACGCCGAGCCAGAGCAGCGGGAACAGCGCCAGCAGGGGCACGAACATCGCGCCGCACATCTCGACCGTGCTCACCCAGCCGTGACCGCGATACCGCATCCAGACGGCCATTCCGACGGACATGTCGAACGCCATTTTCAGGGCGGTCAGTTCGGGATCCCGGCTTTCGGAGAGCTCGACTCCGGCGAGGGCCAGGAGGGCCTGCGTCGCCGCGCCGAGGACCAGCATCCCGACGACCATCGCGGCCACCATCTCCAGGTAGTGGCGGACGAAAGGCGACCTGCCGTGCCACTTGCCGTGTCCCCCGCTGTGCTGCTTGCCGCGCCATCCGCTGTGCCACCCGCCGTGCCACTTGCCTTGCCATCCGGCGTGCCACTTGCCGTGCCACCAGCGCTGCGCCTGCCCGGCGGGATCCAGTGCCGCGCCGTGAATGGGTTGTGTATGCATGACGGTCTCTCTTCCAGTACCGGGGTGGGGTATTTCCGACGCCTTCAGCCTGCGCCGGGGCGAGACCCGCGAGTAGTGCCGAACCCGTATGCGGGCGCGTGGTGTTGTCACGTCCGCACATGACATCTGTCATGCCGGGACGGCCACAGCACTCAGCTCTGCCGGGCCGCTTCGTGGACAATGGCCGGATGGGGGACGGGTCGAACGATCGTGGGACGGGGCTGGCGAGCTTCCGGCGCTACACGTGGTGGGCCCTGCCGGGCACGACCGCCGGTCTCCTGGTGCTCTTCGTCGGCGACTGGATCCTCGACGGTGACGTCGCGGTGTGGGCCCGCGCCCCGGCCGCCGCCGCCCTCGTGGTCGAGGTGGTGGCGAGCGTGGTGCTGCTCAGCCGGCGGCTGGCACTGCTGCCGGGGGCCGGCACGAGCCCGGCGAGCCCGCCCGTGGGCTGGCTGATCACCGCGAGCGCGGCCGGAGCCGTGCTGGCAGGGCTCCCGCTGGCCCTGCGTGACTACGGGTTGTGGGCGGTCGCGCCCGCCATCGTGGTGGCGATCGTCGCGACGTACCTCCCGCCGCGCCGCAGGCGACCGCTGATCGCCGGTGCCGTGATCCTCGCGCCGCTGCCCGGTGGTCTCGTCAGCCTGGTAGCCGGGGACGGGGAACTGCCGTACGCCGCACTGTTCCCGGCCGGGCTCGTCGCCTTCACCGCCTGGGTGACGCTCGGTCCCCTGTGGGCCTGGGACACCGCGCGGCGGCTGAACGAGGCACGGCGACTCGAGGCGGAACTGGCGGTCAAGGACGAGCGGCTGCGGTTCGCCGCCGACCTGCACGACATCCAGGGCCACCACCTGCAAGTGATCGCGCTGAAAAGCGAGTTGGCGGGCCGGCTCGTCGAGGTGGACCCCGAGCGCGCCGCCGCGGAGATGAAAGAGGTGCGGCGACTGGCCGCCGACGCCCTGAGCGACACCCGTGCCGTGGTGCAGGGCTACCGGCGCACGACTCTGGACGACGAGATCGCCAACGCGACCCGGGTGCTGGCCGCCGCCGACATCGACGCCACGATGACCCTCGAACCCGCGACGGCCGACACCGCCCTGGTCGACTCCGCGCTGCCTGACTCCACCCGCCATCTGCTGGGCCTGGTGATGCGGGAGGCCACCACCAACGTGCTCCGGCACAGCCGGGCGCGGCACGCCGAGGTCGACTACCGCGTCACCGGTGGCCTGGCCCGCCTGCGGGTGAGCAACGACGGCGCCGACGAGCATCCGGCAGCCACCACCGGCACCGGACTGAGCACCCTCGGCGAACGGCTGCGGGCGGCCGGCGGCGAGCTGACCTGGGCCCGCGACGGCGAGCACTTCACGGTCGCGGCCGCACTGCCGACGAACTCGATGTCGACAATCTCGCCACCGACAATCTCGCCACCGACGAGCCCGCCACCGACGAGCCCGCCACCGATGAGCCCGTCACCCACGAGCCCGTCACCCACGAGCCCCGTGAACGGAGAGACCCGGTGATCCGGCTGCTGATCGCCGACGATGAGGACCTCCTCCGCAGCGCCCTGGCCGCCCTGCTCGGGCTGGAGCAGGACCTCACCGTGGTCGCCGAGGCGTCCACCTCCACCGAGGCGGTACGGCTGGCCCGCGAGCACCGCCCCGACATCGCCGTCCTCGACCTGGAGATGCCGCCCACCGACGGTCTGCGCGCCGCAGAGGAGATCCGGGCCGAGCAACTGCCCACCCAGATCGTCATCGTGACCCGGCACGCCCGTCCCGCCGTGCTGCGCCGCGCCCTGGCCGCCGGTGTCCGCGGCTTCGTCCCCAAGACCACCTCCGCGGCCAGACTGGCGGAGATCATCCGCGACATCGCCGCAGGCCGCCGCTATGTCGACCCCGACATCGCCGCCTCCGCACTGACCGAGGACGACTGCCCCCTCACCGACCGCGAACTGCAGGTCCTGCGCGCCGCCCGTACCGGGGCCTCGGTCGCCGAGATCGCCGCCGAGGTCCATCTGGCCCAGGGCACGGTCCGCAACTACCTCTCCGCCGCCATGTCCAAGCTGGGCGCCCCCACCCGCCACGCCGCCGCCCACCACGCCTGGCAGCAGGGCTGGATCTGAACCGTCCGGAGCGATTGCTAGCCTTGACTGTGATCGATTCCCCCAGGTCCGGCCAAGGTTCGCGATGAGCGCCGTCGACTCCTTCCCGTCCTCCCCTCCCGGCCCGCCCTTCCCACTCGGTGCCGCGACCACGCTCGCCGAACTGGCCCGGGACCCGCATGCGCGACTGGCGCTGCTGCGGGCGCACGAGCCCGTGTCCTGGCTGCCCGAGCTGGGTGGCTGGCTGGTGACCCGCCGCGACCTCGCGCTGAGCGTGATGCGCGACGCGGTGACCTTCACGGTCGACGACCCCCGGTTCTCCACCGCACAGGTCGTCGGGCCGAGCATGCTGTCCCTGGACGGCGACGAGCACACCCGTCACCGCGACCCCTTCACCGCGCCCTTCCGCCCCCGGCAGGTACGGGAGGGCTTCGCCTCGTTCATCGAGCGGGAGACCGACCGGCTCATCGGCGCACTGGAACCGGCGGGCGCCGGCGAACTGCGCCGTGCCTTCGCCGGCCCGCTCGCGGTCGCCGTCGTGACCGAGGCACTCGGACTGGCCGGCACCACCGCGGACACGGTGCTCTCCTGGTACGACGCCATCGTGCGGACGGTCTCGGACATCACCGCCGGACAGGAGGCGGGACCCGCCGGCGCGGCGGCGTACGCGCAGCTACGGGCCGCCGTGGAAGCCACCGTCGCCGACCCGGACGGCGCCTCTCTCCTGCTCTCCGCCGCCGGGCCCCTGACGGTGCCCGAGGTGGCGTCCAACGCCGCGGTGCTGATGTTCGGCGGCATCGAGACCACCGAGGCGATGATCACCAACGCGCTGCTGCACCTGCTGGAACGCCCCGACCAACTCGCCCTGGTCCGGGCCGACGCCGACCTGCTGGACGGAGCCGTCGAGGAGTCGCTGCGCCTGGAACCCGGTGCGGCGGTCGTGGACCGCTACGCCACCTGTGACACCGTCCTCGGCCCGGCCACGATCCGCCGGGGCGACCTGGTCACCGTCTCCCTGACCGGCGCCAACCGTGACCCGGCGGTCTTCCCCGACCCCGACCGGTTCGACGTCCGCCGCGAGAACGCCCGCCTCCAACTGGCCTTCGCCCACGGCCCGCACTACTGCCTCGCCGCGCACCTCGCCCGCCTGGAGACGCGTATCGCCCTCCAACGCCTGCTCGAACGCCTCCCCGCCCTGCGCCTCGACCCGGACCACCCCACCACGCCGCACGGTCTGGTCTTCCGCAAGCCGCCCACCCTGCATGCCCTGTGGGACAGCCCCGGCGTCCCAAGTGCTCAGCCCGGCTGACGGAGCGTCCGGGGCCGCGCCCCCAGCCGCCCCGACGCCTCCACCAGGGAGACCGTGAACGGATGCGAAGGCGCGGTCAGGACCTCCGCCGCCCGCCCCTGCTCGACCAGCTCGCCCGCGTCCAACACCGCGATACCGGAGGCCAGTCGAGCCGTGTCCAGGTCGTGCGTGATCAGTACGAGGGACAGGTCGTCGCGGTCGTGGAGGAGCCCGGCGAGCAGGTCGAGGATGCCGCGCCGGGTGACGGTGTCGAGCCCGGACGTGATCTCGTCGCACACCAGCACACGCGGCCGGGCGAGCAGAGCGCGGGCGAGCGCGGCCCGCTGGAGTTCCCCGCCCGAGAGGCGGCCGGCGGAGCGGTCGACCAACTCACCTGACAACCCAAGGCTGTTGAGCACCTCAGAAGCCTCGGCTCGTGCCTCGCGTGGGCTCGCCGCCCGCAGTCGCACGGCCGTCCGGGCCACCTGATCGAGAACCGGCCGATACTCGTCGAAGGACGCCCGCGCATCCTGGAACACATACTGCACGGCCGCGAGTTGATCCCGGCTGCGGTCACGCAGACTGCGCGGCAGCGGGGCCCCGTCGAGCAGTACGTCTCCGTCGTACCGGCGATGCAGCCCGGCCAGGCAGCGGGCGAGAGTCGTCTTCCCGCTGCCCGAGCGGCCGAGAACGGCGAGGCATTCACCGGTGCGCAGGGTGAGTCGCGGAGCGCGCAGCGCCGAGACGCCGTCACGGTGCCGGGCGTGGAGGCCGCGGACCTGAAGCACGGCATCCGTGCGACCGGTGCCCGGTGCGTTACCGGCGCCCGAAGCGCCCGAAGCGTCCGTCGGCAACGTAGGCCGCTCCGCGAGGAGTTCACGTGTCCACGGATGCGCCGGCGCGAGCCACACCCGCTCCGTGGGCCCGGACTCCACGACCCGGCCGTCCCGCATGACCAGCACCTCGTCGGCGAGCGCACGCACCGTCTCCAGGTCGTGGCTGAGCAGGACGATGCCGATGCCCCGCGCGGCGACCGCCGTCAGTTCGTCGACGACGCGTCGCTTCGTCAGCGCGTCCTGCCCCGTGGTGGGTTCGTCCGCGACCACTACCCGTGCGCCGAGCAGCAGCGCCTGTGCGAGCACGACCCGTTGCTGCTGGCCACCCGAGAGCTGATGCGGAAAACGCCTCAACAGCTCGGCCCCGTCCGGTATTTGGGCCATGGCCAAGGCGTGCAGAACACGTTCCCCTGCCGCGCCCCGGCGCTCCCGGCGAGGCAGCTCGCGTACCTGCCCCCGCGCGATGTCGTACAGCAGCGCACCGACCCGCCGCGCGGGATTGAGCACCGCCGCCGGATGCTGCGGGACATAGCCGACCAGGGCGTCGTCCACGCGTACGGCACCGGTCACGCGTGCTCCCGCCGGGAACTCGCCCAGCAGTGCACGCCCCGTCGTCGTCTTCCCGCTCCCGGAGGCCCCCACCAGCGCGGTCACCCTGCCGGGCAGAACCCGCAGGCTGACCCCTTCGACGATGCACCGGCCGCCGATCTCGACGGTCAGCTCCTTGATCTCCGCGACCGCGGTCAACGCGCTCACAGGCGCGGCTCCTTCACAACATCGCGATCAACGGATCGATCAACATCTTGATCAACACCCGAGCCGACACCTCGACCGGCGCCCAGGCCGCCAACGCCGCGGCCGACGCTCCGAACCACACCCTGCCCCGCGCCCCGATCAGTTCTGAGCGCGGCGTCGAAGAGCAGATTGCAACCCATGGTCAGCGCCACGATCAGCAGCGCCGGGACCACCACGGCCCAGGGCTGTACGAACAGCCCCGTGCGGTTGCGGTCCACCATCACCGCCCAGTCGGCCGCGTCCGGCGCCACCCCGATGCCCAGGAAGGCGGCCGTGGCCACCAGGTAGAGGACACCGGTCAGGCGTATCCCCGCGTCGGCGGCGAGCGGCCGCAGGATCGACCGGCCGACATGGCCGACGGCGATACGCCACCACGACTCGCCCTGCATGCGCAGCGCCTCCACAGCCGGGCGCGAGGCCGTCTCCGCCGCGGCGGCGCGGACGATGCGCGCCGCGTCCGGGATGTTGACGAGCGCCACCAGCAGCGCGAGACCCACCGCACCGGGCGAGAACACCGAGGCCACCAGCAGGATCATCAGCAGCGACGGCACGGCCAGCAGCACGTCCAGCGGCCGCATCAACAGCTCCTCCAGCCAGGTCCGATGGGTCAGCGCACTGATTAGCCCGAGCGGCAGCGCCACCAGGTACGCCAGAGCCGTCGCCGCGAGCGCGACGACCACCACGGGCCGCCCGCCGAGCAGCACCAGCCGCCACACGTCACGCCCGACGAAGTCCGTACCGAGCCAGTGCCCGTCACCGAGCGTGAAGGAGGCGGCCCGCGGCCCCGGTTCCCCCACGAACAGCGGCCCGCACAGGGCGAGAACCAGCGGTACGCACATGAGGGCGGCCCCGAGCGCGAAGCGCCCCGAAGGCAGTCCCGGCGGCCGTCCCTTTGACAGCCGTTTCACGCTGCCACCCCTGCTCGCGGCGCGAACCGGTGAGCGACGAGATCCGCCCCCAGGTTCAGCACCACCGTGATCACCCCGAAGACCACCGCCAGCCCCTGTACCACCGGCACATCACGCTCGGCGACGGCGTTCATCAGCACAGTCCCCAGACCGGGAATCACGAACAGCGCCTCCACGACGATGACCCCGCACAGCAACCAGTCGACTGTGCGGGCGAGTTGCTGTGCGGCGGGCGCCACCGCGTTGGGCAGGGCGTGGGAGTACCGGACCCGGGCGCCGGAGATCCCGTACCGGCGGGCCTGCGCGACGTACGGCGAGGCGAGGGCGTCGATCATCCCGGCGCGCACCAGCCGGGACAGCGAGCACACCGGCCGGGACAGCAGGACGAGCACCGGCAGTACGAGCGCGGTGGGATGCCCGAGCAGATCCGTGCCGTAGCCGACCGCCGTCGGCGGCAGCCAGTCGAGCCGCAGCGCGAACACCGTCACCAGCAGCACGCCGAGCGCGAACTCCGGCACCGCGTACACCCCGAGCGTCACCGAACTGACCAACCGGTCCACGAACCGCCCCTCGTACCGCGCGGCCAGCACCCCGAGCCCGACCCCGAGCGGCACCAGCAGCGCGACCGTCACGGCCGCGAGGAGCAGAGTGGGTCCGAAGGCATCGGAGATGTACGAGGTGACGGGCCGCCCGGACACCAGGGAGTTCCCGAAGTCCGCGTACGGCAGCCCCGCCGCCCAGTCGGCGAACCGTTCGTACGCGGGCCGGTCCAGGTCCATCGCCTCGCGGATGGCGGCGATCCGCGCGGGGTCGGGCTGGTCCCCGGCGAGGGCCACCGCCGCGTCGCCCGGCAGCGCCTCGGTGAGCGCGAAGACCAGCAGCACCACGGCCACGGTCTGCGCACCGCCGAGCAGCAGCCGCCGGGCGGCCCAGGAACCGAGTCCGCTCACGCCAGCCAGACCTTGTCGAACCGCGCCCAGTCGAGCGTGTTCGCGGGCGCCTCGTGCTCAACTCCCTTGACCGTGCGACCCGTTCCGATGATCCAGTCGGCGAAGCCCCACACCAGGAAGCCGCCCTCGGCATACAGCCGGCGCTGCATCCGCTCGAACAGGGCGGTGCGTTCCTTCTCGTCCTTGGTGGACTGCGCCTGCTGGTAGAGCGCGTCGAAGTCCTTGTGGTGCCACTTGGTGGCGTTGGTGGTGGAGTCGGTGAGCAGCCGCTGGGAGATGTGCGACTCGATGGGCATGGCGCCCGAGCGGTAGCAGCTCAGGGTCCCGGAGTCGAGGATGTCCGCCCAGTACGAGTCCTTGCTGCCCATCTTGACCTCGACCGTGACACCGGCCTTGGCGGCCTGGTCCCGGAAGATGCTGGCCGCCTCGGTGAACCCGGCCGCGACCGCCGAGGTGTCCAGCGTGACCTTCAGATCCTCGGCACCCGCCTTCTTCAGGAGGGAGCGGGCCCGGTCAAGGTCCTGCTCGCGCTGTGGCAGCCCGTCCGCGTAGTACTCGTACCCCTTGCCGAAGAGGTCGTTGCCGACCACGCCCGCCCCGGACAGGGCGCCGTCGATCAGCTCCTGGCGGTCGGCGATGAGGAAGAACGCCTCCCGCACCCGCTTGTCGTCGAAGGGCGCCCGGTCCGTCTTCATGGCGAAGGCCTGCATGGCGCTGCCCTGCAGCCGCACGATCTCGATCTGCCCCTTGCCCTCGTGGGCCCGTGCGGTCGTCGGGTTGAGCTCGTGCGCGTACTCGACCTGCCCTCCGAGCAGCGCGTTGATCCGCGCGGACTCCTCGTTGGCGACGACGAACTCCAGCTCGTCGAGGTGCGGGGCGCCGTCCCAGTAGGCGTCGTTGCGCCGGAAGACGGCTGAGCGGCCCGGTGCGAACGACACGAAACGGAACGGTCCGGAGCCGACCGGCTGCTTGTCGAAGCCGGAATCCGATGAACCGTCAGGAACGATGTAGGAGCCGAACGCGGCCAGCACGTTGGGGAATTCGGCGGTCGGCCGCTTGAGGACGAACTCGACGGTCCGTGCGTTCACGGCCCGGCTCGCGTCGAGGTCGATGGGTTCGAGGGAGGCCTTGGCGCGGAACGCCTTCTTGGGATCGGCGATGCGGCGGTAGCTGTAGAGGACGTCCTGAGCGGTGACCGGCTTGCCGTTGTGGAAGTCCGCGTCCCGCAGGGTGACGGTCCAGCGGTCGAGCCCCGCGTTGGGTTCCCAGCCGGAGGCCAGCCGCGGCTGTGCCGAGAGGTCGTCGCCGTAGTCGGCCAACTTGTCGAAGAGCGCCTTGGCGCGGGCGGCGTCGGCGAACAGGTTGCCCAGGTGCGGGTCGAGTGTCTCGCTCGCTCCGCCGCCCGCGAAGGCGGCCCGCAGCCGCCCGCCGCGCTGCGGCTTCCCGTCGTTCCCGTCGCCCGCGTCGGAGGTGTCCTCCGAGGTGCCGCAGCCGACGAGGGCGAGAGCGCCCGCGCCCGAGGCGGCGGCGAGAAATCCTCTTCGGCGGAGGCCGGAGTAGTCGCGCATGTCGATGTCCTTGCTGTGTGAGGAAGCTGCGTGAGGAATGAGTGCCGGGGCCCGCTGGGCGAGGTGTGAGTGCTGTGGCCCG
This sequence comes from Streptomyces sp. NPDC050704, assembly GCF_040654355.1. NCBI lineage: Bacteria > Bacillati > Actinomycetota > Actinomycetes > Kitasatosporales > Streptomycetaceae > Streptomyces > Streptomyces sp. NPDC050704. The sequence goes on from NZ_JBFAHW010000076.1 coordinate 30,603, forward strand.
GTCAGAAGCCGAGGCGGTCCACCGGTTGGGGCCGGTGGAGGCCGGCCCGCCCGCCGGTCAGGACGCCGTACCGGCACGGCCGTTCGGTGCGCGGCTCCGGACCGTCGTGCGGCGCGAGCACGGGCCCGGCGCCGGGCCGGCCGCTCGGGAACGGTGACCCGGCCTCGTAGGGCTCCGGGTTGTCGGCGCGCAGGTCGCCGCTCGCCCCGCTCGCGTTCACGCCGCCGCCCCGACGGGCACCGGGCGCTCGGGCAGCGCCCCGAGGCGGCGCAGCCAGGCGACACCGCCCGCCGACGCCAGCCCGAAGACCAGACAGCAGGCCCACGGCAGCCAGGCCGCGTCCCCCGGTCACCGGTGTCCATGGCCCATCCGACGACCGTGTTGCCGACGGCGGCGGCGACCCCGGACACCATGTAGAAGATCCCGAAGTACGTGCCGGTCAGCTCCGGCCGCCCGAAGCCGGGGATCAGCTCCATCACGAACGGCTGGGCCACCATGACGCCGAGGTAGAGAAGCAGCACGCCGACGAGCACGGGCACGGCGTGCCACACCTCCGGCGCGGCTCCGGCGACCAGCATCGGCGGCAGGAACGCGAGCCCCATCAGGGCGAGCCCCACGCCGATGGCCCACTGGCCGCGCTCCTTCAGGGCCCGGGTCAGCCGCAGCTGAAGGGTGAGATTGGCGAGGGTGCCCACGAGGAAGACGAGCCCGGCCGCGCCGTCCCAGCCGGTGGCCCGGCGGGCGCCGTCGGGCAGCAGCAGATACAGCTGGTTCTCCAGGGTGAACATGCCGACCATGGCCAGCGAGAAGGCCAGGAACGCGCGGTTGCCGACCACCTCACGCCAGTCGGCGAGGACACCGCCCGTGCTCGGCGGTACCGCCCGCGCGGGCAGCACCAGTGCCTGCGCCACGGTGAGCACGGCGAAGATCCCGGCGGCGGTGAGCGCGGCGGCCCGGAAGTCGACGAGCAGCAGCACGCTGCCGAGCAGCGGCCCGATCAGCGCACCGGCCGTCGCGAACATGTTGAACAGCGCGAACGCCTCGGCCTTGCGCTCACCTGCCTCCTGCGCGAGATAGGCCCGCACGGCCGGGTTGAACAGCGCCCCGGCGAGCCCGCTCAGCACGGACGCGGCCAACAGCACGGCGAGCCCGTCGCCGAGCGCGAACAGTGCGAAGCCGACGGTACGCACCGCACAGCCGGCGATGATGACCCCGCGTGCCCCGAGCCGGTCCGCGGCCGATCCGCCGATGAGGAAGAGCCCCTGCTGGCTGAGGTTGCGCGCCCCGAGCACGATCCCGACGACGGCCGCCGACATGCCGAGGTCCTGGTCCAGATGCGTGGCCAGATACGGGATGAGGAGGTAGAAGCCGGTGTTGACGCCGAGCTGGTTGACCAGGAGAAGCCGGATCGCGGGCGAGAAGCCGCGTATCTCGACCAACAGATGAGTCACAGCTCCCCTTCCGCGCAACCCGGTTGAGTGTCAGGGCACGCCAGAATCAACCCCATGGCGGGGCGCGGACGGTGTGACCGACGCAGACACTATCGATAATCATTTTCATTGTCACCTGCGTGCCTGGTCTCTGTTGAACTTCCAGGCGGGGGCGCGCGTATCACTTCTCAGTACCGCCCGGAGGGAGAGCAGCTTGCCGACACCGTCCGACCCCGAACCGCCCCCGAGCCGGTCGGCGCTCGAACCGACCCGAGTCCTGCGCCGACACCGGCCGGGAGCCCTGTCGGAACTGGTGCGGCAGGTGCAGGAGAGGGAACGCGATCCGAACGCGGGCTACGAAGTCGTCGCGCTACCGACCGCCGAAGGCGCCGGGCCGCCTCGCGCGGCGGAGGACGACACCGAGGAACTGCCGCCCGTCGTCGTGGACGAGGAATACGCGAAGGACCGTCGGGGCGGCGGACACGGCCGCTCGTCGGCCCGCCGATCGGCGCACGGGCGTACGTCCGTGTTCGGCCGGGCGGCGATCGCCGTCGCCGCGGTGGTCGCCGCCCTGGCGGGATTCAGCGCCGCGCTCCTGCTCACCTGGGACAGGAACACCGCTGAGGAATCGCAGGCGCCGCCGCCCCCGGCCGCCTCGGCCGCACCGCCGGCCCCGCCCGCACCTCGGCCGTCGACCGACCCGGACGGCGCCGGCACCCTCCGCGAGGGCGACAGCGGCTCGGAGGTGAGCGATCTGCAGGACCGGCTGCTGCGCATACCCGACGTGTACGAGGGCGGCACGACCAGCGGTGTGTACGACGCCACGCTGACCGCCGCGGTGGCGCGCTTCCAGCTCTGGTACGGCATCCGGGGCGACGAGACGGGCGTGTACGGCGACGACACCCGCACCGACCTCGAATCCCGCACCACGTCCTGACGTACCGGCGCGCCGGTGAATATGCCTGTCCTGCGCGACGAAGGGCTTCAAGAGGCGTGCGTGTGTCAGCATGGCGCCGTGGATGGGGGGATCCTCGAACGCGACCACGAGCTGGGCCGACTGGCTGCCGCCGCGCGGGACGCGGCCGATGGAGCCGGTGCGGTGGCGCTTGTCTTCGGCGAGGCGGGAATCGGCAAGTCGAGCCTGGTGAAGGCCATGCCGGGCGTGCTGCCCGCCGCGGCGCGCGTCCTCGTGGGGGAGTGCGACGACCTCGCGACGCGCCGGCCACTGGGACCGTTCCGCGACCTCGTCGGCAGCGTCGGCCGAGAACTGGCGCGAGTGCTCACGGAGGGCAGTGACCGGCCCCGCGTGTACGACGCCCTGCGGGCGGAACTGACCGCCGCCCCGCACCCGGCGGTCCTGGTCGTCGAGGACGTGCACTGGGCCGACGAGGCCTCGCTCGACGCGCTGCGCTTCCTGGTGCACCGGGTGGAACGCATGCCGGCCCTGCTCGTCCTGACGTACCGGGACGACGAACTGGACCGCCGGCACCCCCTGCACCACCTCCTCGGCCAGGTGTCCCGGGCCGAACGCGTGCACCGCCTCCCGCTGTCCCGGCTCTCCCGGGGCGCCGTCCGCAGACTGAGCTCGGTGAGCAGGCTGGACGCGGCCGAGGTGTACGAGGTGACGTCGGGCAATCCGTTCTTCGTCGCCGAGGTGCTCGCGGCCGGCGGCACCGGAGGCGTGCCCCCGACGGTGGTCGACGCCGTACTGGCCCGACTGCGCGGCCTGGACGACCGGACCCGGGACGCCCTGGAGCAGCTCGCCGTGGTGCCCTCCGCCGTCGAACGCCCCCTCGTCGACGCGCTGCTCACCGACGGAGTGGCCGAACTGGCGGCGGCCGAACAGCGCGGACTGCTGACCGTGACACCCGAACGGGCCGGTTTCCGCCACGAGTTGATCCGCCGGGCCGTCGCCGACTCGCTGCCCGCCGCCCGCCGCATCGAACTCAACCGCCACGTGCTCGCCGCACTCGTCGCGAGCCCCGGCTCCGATCCGGCCCGCGTCGTCCACCACGCGGCCCAGGCGGGCGACCAGGAGGCCATCGCACGGTACGGCCCCGACGCCGCCCGGGACGCCTCCAGCACCGGCGCACACCGCGAGGCCGCCGCCCACCTGGGGCTCGTGCTACGGCAGCGCGACCGCTTCGACGCGCCCGAACTGGCCGATCTGCTGGAGCGGTACGCCGTCGAGAGCTACACCATCGCGGACTCCGCCACCGCCGTCGAGGCAGAGCGGGACGCGGTCGCGCTGCGCCGGTTCCTCGGCGACACCCGGGCGCTCGGCGCGGACCTGCGCTGGCTCTCCCGCATCCACTGGTGGGCGGGCGACGCCGACGAGGCCCAGCGCGCCGCACGCGAGGCCATCGCCGTACTGGAGGAGGCGGGCGACGACCGGTTGCTCGCGCTCGCCCTCAGCAACACCTCGCAGCTCCACATGCTTGCCGACCGCACCGCCGAGGCCGTCGACTTCGGTGAACGCGCCATCGTCCTGGCCCGGCGGACGGGCGACACGGCGATCCTCGCGCACGCCCTCAACAACGTCGGCAGCGCCCGCTGGCGTGCCGGTGACCCGCTGGGCCGCGCCCAGTTGGAGGAGAGCCTGAAGGTCGCGCTGGCGGCCGGCGAGGTCGAGCACGCCTGCCGGTCGTACGCCAACCTCATCTGGACGCTCCTCGAACGCCTCGAATACTCCGAGGCCGACCGCTTCCTCGCCCCCGGCATGGAGCTCGCGGACCGGGCGGAACACCTGGGCTTCCTCAGCTATCTGCACGTGGCGATGGCGCTGCGCCGTTTCGCCGCCGGAGCCTGGGACGCCGCGGAGCGGCACGCCGAACTCGGCTCCCACGAGTTCGTACCGGCCCGCTGTCCCGCGCTCACGGTCATGGCCCGGGTACGCGTCCGCCGCGGCCGCAGCGGTGGCGACGAACTGCTCGACCGGGCCTGGGAGATCGCCGTACGCACCCGTGAACTGCAGCGCACCGGCCCGGTCGCGGCCGCCCGGGCCGAGGCCGCCTGGCTCAGGGGCGATCACCCCGCGGTCGTCGAGGCCGCCGGCGAGGTCTTCGAGCATGCGTGCAGACTGTCCGCCCTGCCGCACCGGGCCGAGCTCGGCCACTGGCTCAGGAAGGCCGGGCACCCGGTACCGGCGGACGGTTCGGACCATCCGTACGCCCTCCAGACGGCCGGCCGGTGGCGCGAGGCGGCACAGGCCTGGCTCGCGGTCGGCTGCCCGTACGAACATGCCGCCGCCCTCGCCGAGAGCCCGGACCCGGACGACAAGCTCGCCGCCCTCGCCGGTCTGGACGCGCTCGGCGCGGAACCGCTGGCGCGCCTGGTCCGCGGCGAGCTGCGGCGGCTCGGGGTACGCCACATCCCGCGCGGTCCCCTCGCCGCGACGCGGGACAACCCCGCCGGCCTCACCGAGCGCCAGCTGCAGGTCCTGCGGCTGCTGGCCCAGGGCCTGACCAACCCCGAGATCGCCGAGCGGCTGGTGGTGTCGGTCCGTACCGTCGACAACCACGTCGCCGCCGTACTGGACAAGCTCGGCGCCCGCACCCGGCGCCAGGCCACCGCCCGCGCCACGGAACTGGGCATGCTGCCCGGACGCGAGACGTAGCCCGGGACATGTCCCGAGACGTAGGTAGCGGCCGGCGCCGAGCTGAGTGGCCGGCACGGATACCGGGGTCCGGGGGAGCGGACTAGAACTTGCCCATCGGAGGGGTCCGGTGACCGGGCCCCGGATCGGGGGATGCTCATGTCCATCACACCGGCACAGGCGGCCCGGCAGGAACTCACCGGATTCAAGGGCCAGTTGATCGGACCGGACGACTCCGGCTACCAGGAGGCCCGCGCCGTCTACAACGCGATGATCGACCGGCGGCCCGCCCTGGTGGCGCGCTGCGCCAGTGCCGAGGACGTGACGCACGCCGTCGGCTTCGCCCGCGACCACGGCCTGCCGCTCGCGGTCCGCGGCGGCGGGCACCACGGAGCGGGCCTCGGGACCTGCGACGACGGCGTGGTCGTCGACCTGTCCCCGCTCAAGGACGTCGAGGTCGACCCGCGGGCCAGGACCGTCCGCGTCGGCGGAGGCTGCGTCTGGGGCGAGGTGGACCAGGCCACCAACGCGCACGGCCTGGCCACCCCGAGCGGCATCATCTCCACCACCGGCGTGGGCGGCCTCACCCTGGGCGGCGGCCTCGGCCACCTCACGCGCAAGTGCGGGCTGACCATCGACAATCTCCTGGCGGCGGACCTCGTCCTGGCCGACGGCGGGCACGTGCGGGCGAGCGCCGACGAGAACACCGACCTGTACTGGGCGATCCGTGGCGGCGGCGGCAACTTCGGAGTCGTCACCTCGTTCACGTTCCGGCTGCACGAGGTGAGCACAGTCGTCGCCGGGCCCACATTCTGGCCCGTCGAACTCGGTCCCGAAGTCCTCGCCGCCTACCGCGACTTCATCCCGCACGCACCGCGCGACCTCAACGCCTTCTTCCTGTACGGGTCCGTCCCGCCGGCCCCGCCGTTCCCCGAGGAACTCCACCTGCGCAAGGTCTGCGGTGTCGTGTGGTGCCGTATCGGGGACGACACGGACGCGGCGGCCAGGGACATGGCGCCGCTCCTCGACGCGCTGCCCGAGCCGCTGCTGCACGGCCCCGCGCCGATGCCGCACCCCGCGATCCAGACCGCGTTCGACGCGCTCTACCCGCCCGGCGACCAGTGGTACTGGCGTGCGGACTTCGTCGACGAGATCCCCGCCGACGCGGTCGGTCTGCACGCGAAGTTCGGCGCCGAGCTGCCGACCTGGAAGTCGACGATGCATCTGTACCCGATCGACGGCGCCGTCCACGACCACGCGCCGACCGACACCGCCTGGAGCTACCGCGAGGCACGCTGGGCATCCGTCTACGCGGGCGTGGACTCCGACGCGTCCAACGCCGACCTCGTCAAGCGGTGGACCGTCGACTACTTCGACGCCCTGCACCCGTACTCGGCGGGCGGCGCCTACGTGAACATGATGATGGACGAGGGCCAGGAGCGGGTCCGGGCGAGCTACCGCGACAACTACGCACGCCTCGCCCGGATCAAGGCCGACCGAGACCCGCGGAATCTGTTCCGGCTCAACCAGAACATCGAGCCGGCCGTGCGGCCCTGATCAGGTCGACAAGCGGGCTCCACCCGGTGTCACGGGTGTCACGGCTTGCGGGCGACGCCCCCGTACACGTCCGTCGGCACCGGGTCGGTGCCCGGCTCGGGGCGCCACAGCGGGCAGGAGACGATGCCGGGCTCCAGCAGTTCCAGGCCCTCGTAGTAGACGGCGACCTGCCGCGGGCTGCGCAGTACGTAGGGGACGGCGCCGGTGTCGTCGTACCCCTCCTGGGCCCGCTTGAGCTCGGCGTCGGTGTCGGTGCTGTCGTAGTGCACGAAGTAGCTGCCCGACGGCAGGGCGGCCTGGAGGTGGCGGACGATCGACTTGGCCTCTTCGTAGTCCTGGATGTGACCCAGGATGCCCATCAGCATCAGTGCGACGGGCTTGTCGAAGTCCAGGATCTTCTTCGCGGCTTCGATGATCTTCTCGGGCTCGTGCAGGTTCGCGTCGATGTAGTCGGTGACGCCCTCGGGGGTGCTGGTGAGCAGGGCCTGGGCGTGCCGCAGCACCAGGGGGTCGTTGTCGACGTAGACGATCCGGGACTCGGGGGCGATGCGCTGGGCGACCTGGTGCGTGTTGTCGTAGGTGGGCAGGCCGGTGCCGATGTCCAGGAACTGACGGATGCCCAGCTCACCGGCGACGAAGGTCACGGTGCGGATCAGATAGCCGCGGGAGGCGCGGGCCATCGTCTCGATGTTCGGCGCGATCTCACGGTAGGCGTCGCCGGCCACCCGGTCGACCTCGTAGTTGTCCTTGCCACCCATCCAGTAGTTCCAGATGCGGGCCGAGTGCGGCACCGTGGTGTCGATCTTGGACAAGGCTTCTTGGTCGGGGATGCTCTGGCCGTCTGCCATGGGACTGTCTCCTGCCCTGCGTCACGCGGTCATTTACTAACCTACCGTCAACTTCCGTTTGCATTGCCCCAGTTGAGGAGAAGGGGCGGCGGGCGCACGGATGGGGTGGCCGGGGCCGCCGATGTCGAGAGTGACGACGGGGACGTGCTGGGCGAGGGTGCGGAACGCCCGGTGATAGGCGTCGGCCACCTCAGAGTTCTCGGTGTTCTCGGTGTTCTCGATGTGCTTGGTGTTCCCGGTGTCCGGCGCACGCCGGGAGTCCGTCAGGTGGATCAGGGCGCCGTCCCGCTCGGCCACGGATTCGGCGAAGTCGAGCGCCTGGATCCAGGTCACCCGGGAGTGCCCTCGGCGCAGCGGCCCGTAGACGAGCTCATGGATGATCCCGCCGTCGACGGCCAAACGGCCTGGCGCGGCGAGGAGTTCACGGTACGGCCGGGTTGGGTCCAGATGGTGCAGCCGGCCCCGGGAGCCGCTGACCACGAATCCGTTGCGGGCCAGTTCGGCGAGCAGCTCGCCCCTGCCGATGCCGTCGCGGGCCTCGACGACCAGCGTCCGGCATTGCGTGACGGCCTCATGGAGCGTGCGCATACCACTCCCTCCAGGACGACCGGCTTCCTCAGTGTGACCGGACGACCCGCACGGCGGGAGTACACGTGCGGGTTGTCCGGTTGTCCGGTTGTGCGGTCGTGGTGGCGGACGGTTGTGCGGGCGTAGTGGTGTCGCCGCGTGCGTCAGGCGACTCAGGCGACGAGGAAGTCGGCCTGGCCGGACTTCGCGCCCTCCAGGAACGAGATCATCTCGTCCCGGGTGTAGATCAGCGCGGGCCCGTCCGGGTCCGTGGACTGGCGGACCGCGACGCTGCCGTCGGGCAGCCGCTTGGCCTCGACGCAGCTCCCGCCGTTGGTGCCGCTCCAGGGCTTCTGCCAGCCCTCGGTGCCCAGGTCGACGGCGGGCATGCCGCTGTATATGGGGTCCATGGAAGTCATGGCTCACAACTCCTTACGCAGTTCAGCCAGGGTGGCCCTGGTCCGAGCGACCGGTTCCGCCTGCACGGACATCCGGTCCAGTACTTCGAGGTACGTCACGACGTCGGCGGGCTGGTCGACGTAGACCGAGCCGACGAGGCTCTCGGTGTAGACGACGTCGGGCAGTTCGGAGAAGCCGAAGCGGAAGTAGTGGAAGGGGCCGAACGCGCCGGGGTGGGCTCCCACACCGAAGCGCAGGATCTGGATCCGGACCTTCGGCAGGTCCAGGGCCTCGTTCAGCCGGTCTATCTGGGTCCGCATCACCTCTGCCCCGCCCACCGGGCGGCGTAGCACCGTCTCGTCGAGGATGGCCCAGACGGCCGGTGCGTCCGGCTTGGCGAGCAGGTCCTGGCGCTTCGTGCGCAGGGCGACGCGGCGGGCGATGTCCTCCTCGGTCGCGTTGGGGAACCCGACGCGCATCAGCGCGGCGGCGTAGTCGTGGGTCTGCAACAGGCCCGGGACGTAGTGGGGTTCGTAGAGACGGATGACGCTGGCTTCGCTCTCCAGGCTCACGTAGGCGCTGAACCACTCCGGCAGTACGTCGCGGTACGAGTACCACCAGCCGGGCCGGTTGGCCTCCCTGGCCATGGTGAGGAAGTCGTCGACCTCCGCCGCCGGAACCCCGTAGGCGCGCAGCAACTCCTTGACGTACGGGATACGGAGTCCCACCTCGGCCTTTTCGATCCGGCGGATCGTCAGCGGGGTGACCTCGATGGCCCGCGCCGCGTCCTCGAACGAGACGCCGGCCTGTTCCCGCAGGTGCCTGAGCCGCTTGCCGAGGACCATCCGCAGGACGGTGGGTGCGCTGCCGCCTGAGCGGTTGTCGCTCACGTCCTACCTCCCGGAACGGCGGTCACAGCGTGCAGTGTGCCACGCCGTCGCTGACACGGACAGGTCGATGCGGATCGTTCTGAAATTATCAGAACGCTTGTTGCGTGTTGAGCCTGTCCGCCATCATAGTGATCGTGTGACCTGCCGCACAGTCGGCGACGACGGAGGCCGAGCAGGCTCCGCCGCCCCGGAACTGACGCCCCGGCAGGTGGGGCGAAGCCCATGCACCGTGATGCGAGACCTGGACGGCCACCGTGAGCGACGGACAATCGAGGAGCCCGGGCAAGGGCCCCGCCGGGGCCAACAAGGCGCTGGCGGTCGGCCTCAGAGACGCCGGCTGCTCGTACGCCTCGCTCGCCCTGCGGGTCAACGAACTGGGCCGCCGTCAGGGCGCGGACTCCAACTACGACAAGGCATCGGTCACCCGCTGGCTGAACGGTCAGCAACCGCGGGGGAACACACCGGAGTTGATCGCCTCCGTCCTGTCCGAGCGACTCGGCCACGCCGTTTCACCCATGGACCTCGGGTTCCTGCCCGACCAGCAACGCCCGGTCGTGAGCAGGGCACTCGCATACCGCGCAGACCTGGCGGACACCTTGCGCACGCTGGCCGAACTGGGCTCCACCGACATCTCCCGCCGCAGCCTCCTCGGAGCGGTCCCCTTTGCCGCCGACGCCCTGACGAACCCTCAGCGCGAATGGCTGCTGTGGCTGGTGGAGAACGCCGAACCCCGAGCCGCCGACCCTCTCGCCCCGCTGGGCGACGGCGGGCCCGTCGAGCAGGTCCACGCCATGATCGGCATGTTCGACCAGATGGACAACCACTACGGCGGCGGCGGGGTGCGCACCAGCATCGTGCACTACCTGTCCACCGAGGTCGTGCCCATGCTCCAGCGTCGCGGCACACCCCCGCACCAGCAGCGCGGGCTGTACGCTGCCGCGGCCCGGCTGGCCGCGATGGCCGGCTGGAGTTCGTACGACGCGGGGGAGTACGGACTGGCGCAGCGCTACATGACCCAGGCCCTGAGACTGTGCGCCGAGGGCCGCGACCGGGTGCTCGGCGGTCAGATCCTGGCCGGTCTCTCCCACCTGGCCACCGGCCTCGGCCGCCCGGACGAGGGAGTGGCGCTGGCCAGGGCCGGCCTCGCCACCGCGAAGGACTCCGGCAGCCCGCTCGGCCTGATGCGCCTGTACGCCATGTCGGCGCGCGGACACGCAGCACAGGGCCGCCGGCGCGAGACCTCCGAGGCACTGCGCCTGGCGGAACAGCAGTTGGACGCGAGCCCGGGAGCCGCGCAGGAGTCCGTCTGGGTCCGCTTCCTCGACCACCACTACCTGCAGGCCGAGTCCGCCCTGTGCTTCCGTGACCTGGGCCTCGCCGCGCAGGCGGAGCGCACGGCAGGCGAGTCCGTCCGTGCCAACGCCGACCGGCGCAGGCGCCAGGCCATCAGCCGTTCCGTCCTGGCCACCGCGCACCTTCAGCAGAACCGGCTGGACGAGGCCGTCGGCACGGCGACCGAGGCCCTCGAAACCCTCAGCTCGGTGCACAGCGAGCGCTCCATCCAGGCCCTGCGCGACTTCCGCAGGAGACTGGCGCCCCGCCGTCACGAGCCGCTGGTCCAGGAGTTCGAGCGCAGGTCCCGCTCGGTGCTGGGGGCGGTGGCATGACGAACTCGGCGAATTTGACGAACTTGATGAACTTGACGAAGGGGACAGGCGCGACCGGCCCGTCCGACGGTTCAGTAACCGTCGGGAGACGGGGCGTTCTGCGCGCGGTCGACGGGCAGGTTGGCCCCGGAGATTCCGCTCGACCAGTCGGACAGCAGGAACGCCACTACGCGCGCCACCTCCTGCGGTGCCACCGGCTCGCCGCCCGGCAGTTCCGCCGCCGCGAACGCGGCGAAGGCCTCGGGCTCCTCCCGGCGCATACGGTCCCAGCGCCGGCCCGGGATGAGCATCGACCCCGGCGAGACCGCATTGACCCGGATCCCGTCCGGGCCGAGTTCGCGGGCCAGCGAGGCGGCCAGGTGGATCTGAGCGGACTTCGCCGCCCCGTACTGCGCGTTCGGGCCCGGTTTCCAGCCGGAGATCGACGAGATGACCACGACCGAGCCGCCACCGGCCGTACGCAGCCACGGGACCGCGGCCCGCACCAGCCGCACCGTGTGCCCGACGTTCAGCTCCCAGGTCGCGGCCCAGTCCCCGGCATCCGCCTGTTCGAGGCCGCGCCCGCGAGATCCGCCCGCACAGGCCACCACCCCGTCCAGGCCGCCGAATCGTCCGGCCGAGGCCGCGACGAAACTCTCCAGCCGATCCGGCTCGGTGACGTCGAGGGCCTGCGTGAACAACCTGCCGGGCTCCGTGGCGTCCAGCGACACCCGCAGCGCGGACAGATCCCGTGCGGTACGCGCACAGGTCGCCACCTGGGCTCCCTCGGCCGCCAGCAGCCGCACGATCTGCTCGCCGAGTCCCCGCGTGCCGCCGGTGACCAGCACCCGCTTGCCCCGCACACCGGGCCGGACGAGGGCGCCGTGCCCGCCTTCCGGCGCTCGGCCTTCGCTCACGTCACTCACCTGATCGAACATACCTGCCACGCCACTACGCGCCTGCAACCGGACAACCCCCGCACCCTCTGGTGGACCCCCCGGTCCGGCCGGTTGGCTGCACGAGCAGCCACCGAGACCGTCCCGCACCCGTGCTGCGCAAGAAGGAGGCACGATGACGGCATTCCAGGCGCACCGCCGGCCGTCACGCTCGTCGAGGCATGGCGCGGACCGCGACGCGCCCACCGGTCTGGCCTGGGCCGGTGAGGCCGCGCAGACCGTCCCGATCACGCCCGCGGTCGTGCCCGCCGCTCCCGTTACGCCGGCTGCGGTCGCGGTGAGCCAGCCCCGTGTCCTGCGAACCGTGGTGCCCGCCGAGCCGTGGCGCGCCTCGGGCGTACGACGCATGATCGCCGAACGGCTCGCACCTCTGCGGCTGTCGTCCGAGCAGCTCGACAACGCGGTGCTGGCCACGGACGAGCTGTTCACCAATGCCGTCGAACACGGCAGCCCCGACCCCGGCGACACGGTCACCGTCACCGTCGAGTGCACCGCTCACGAAGTGTGCGTGACGGTCACCGACCGGTCGCCCCGGCTCCCGAGGTGCCGCACGGCCGGCGTGGCCGAGGAGTCCGGACGCGGACTCGCCATCGTGGCGGCGCTGACCGACGACTGGGGCACGGCGCCGCCCCACCCCGGCGAGGTGGGCAAGAGAGTGTGGTTCACGTTGGAGGTACGGGGGACGTCATGAGCGGTTTCGGTACAGCGAGTCATCTCGCGAACGATGCGGCGCCGGCCGGGCATACGGGGCTCGTGGGGGAGGCGGGACGGCAAGGACGTACGGGGCTCGCGCACGGCGGGGCGGGGGAGGACCGTCCGGCGCTCGCCCGCGACGAGTCGGAGGAGGTGCCCCGGGCCATGCTCCCGGCGCTCGCGGCCGCTCTCGCCCGCGAACTGATCCGCAGGGTGGACGAGGACCACCGACTGACGAAGGAAGCGCCCACGAGTCCGAGGCGGGACGCGCGACGGCGTATCGACGACTGTCGCAGAGACAACGGGGAAGCGCTCAGGACGATCGTCCGGCGCCATGGCTGGCCGACCGCCGATCTGGTCGGCGCGCCGGCCTCGACAGCGGCCCTGATGATCCTGCTGCACGCCCCGGACCTCGACTTCCAGCTCGCCTGCCGCGATCTGATCGCCCGGGCCGTGGCGGACGGACACTGCCCCGCGCCGCACCACGCGTACATCGCCGATCACTGTGCCGTCGAACTGGACGAGCCGCAGTTCTACGGGACCCGTGTCGACCCCGCTACGTTCCGCCCGTATCCGGTCCGCCGGCCGGGGACCCTCGACGAACGTCGCCGGGACGTCGGGCTGTGCCCGCTCGACGAGCAGATGCGGACGCTGCGCCTCGGAAGTCTCGGCAACTGAGGGAGCTACGGCGAGGGCCTGGCCTCCAGACGCAGCTGCCGTTCCTGCTCCTGGTCGCCGGCCGCCATCCCCTCGTCGTGGACGGTGAAGGCCCCGGCCAGCGTCCCGCCGGCCCGGCGGACCGCCTCGGGGCTGCCCTGCAGGGTCACGGTCACGGGCGCGGAGAGCCGCGGGGCGGGTTGGATGTCGGTGCTCTCGGTCGGCAGGTCGTTGTCGAAGGCGGCCGTGTAGACCGTGGCAGCCCCGTTGCCCGGCATGTCGTCCGCCGCTCCGAAGGCGGCTTCGAGGGTGTGGACGACCGCCCGCGCGTCGGCGGCCGTACCGCCGCTGAGGGTGACCGTCAGAGCGAGATGCGTGCCAGACGTCATGACCGGACACCTTCCCCTGTACGGATGTGCGCCATCCCGCCCGAGTAACCGATCACCCGCCTCACAAACGGGCGGCGGCTCCTAAATGGGTGGCATGCGCGGAACGACCGTCACTAGCGTCCTGTGCATGATCTATGAGCATCCGTTGGCCTACGTGCTCGGTCTCGAAGGCATGGCACTGCTGCGCGCGTTCACCGGGGAGCACGACAGGGAGTTCGTCCACGCGCGCCTTGCCGAGATCCGACGGCTGCTGGACGACCGGTCGCTGGCGGAAGCCGCCGTGGACGTGGCGCGCGTGGACACGGTCGAGGGCTACGGAATCTGGTCGACGACGTATGACGGTCCCAACCCGGCGTTCGACTTCGACGAGCCCCTGGTCGCGGAGATCGCCGAGGCCCTGCCGACCGGCGTCGTCCTGGACGCCGCGTGCGGCACCGGCCGGATCGCCGCGGCACTGGCCGAACAGGGTCATCGCGTCCTCGGCGTGGACAGTTCGCCCGAGATGCTCGCGCGGGCACGCCGACGGGTGCCGCAGGGCGACTTCCACCTCGGTGACCTGCGCCGACTACCGGTGGACGACAACACCGTCGATCTGGCCGTCTGCTCCCTGGCGCTGACGCATGTTCCTGACCTCAGGCCGGTGATGGCCGAGTTCGCCCGGGTGCTGCGCCCGGGCGGACACCTGGTGACCGCCGACGTCCATCCCGAGCGGGTGGCACGGGGTCTGGTTCCCACGGTCCGCCGACCGGACGGAACACCGGGACGTGTGGCCTCGTACCGCCACGGCCCCGGGGACTACCTGCGCGCCGCCCTGCCGACGGGCCTGCACGTACGACGCTGCGAGGAACCCGGGTCGCCTCCCGTGGAACGGCCTCGGGAGGAAACCCCGGCGGGTGCGGACGGGCCGGGACCGTGGGAGGTCTGGCCATGGTCCCTGGCCGGCCTTGTCCCCGAGGCGGCCGGAGCGGCCGGAGCCGGGGTTCCGGCGATGATCCTCTGGCATTTCCAGCTGACGGGGCGTCCTGCCGACTGAGCACGACGACGGCAGGCGTCCCGTCATGGTCACCGTTATGCGTGGGTCGACGTTCCGAGCTGTGCCGAGGCGGCCTGGAGCGGGGTGAGCGGGGTCACGGGAGCGCTGTCGGAGGCGGGGGCCAGCGCGGCGGCCGTACTGCACGTGAAGCCGAGACGGGTCAGCGCACGGACCACTTCACCGGTGCTGAAGTCGCGGCGGTCCTGCTGGGTGATGACTTCGCCGACCTGCTTGACGGGGTAGTGGCGGCGGCCGATGAGGACCGAGTCGCCCGTGACGGGCTCGGGCTTGATGCCCTTCATCGATGCTTGTACGTCGTCCTTGACCAGGTCGAACGGGAAACGGGCGATGATGCAGCGCATGGTGGCCTCACAGGGGGGTTGGGGGAGAGCCGGACGGGTGCGTGACCCAGGGCTAGGGCTGGGAGAGAACGAGGACGCCCAGGGCGTAGCCGTCCTCGTCGATCACGGGAGACACTCCGAGGTCCCGGCCCCGCATCGTGTCCTCGGCGTCCTGGTGTGACATCAGGAGGGGCGTGAACGGTCCACGATCATGGACGATGTCCCGCAGCCGGGTGTCGTCGGAGCCCCAGGAAGCGCTTGGGACGGCGGCCAGCTGGTTCCGGGTCACCAGGCCGGCGCAGCGGCCGTCGGCGTCACAGATCACCAGGTGGCCGAGGCGGGCGCCGGCCATGACGGACAGCGCCACGTCCACCGCCATGTCGTCACGGACCTGCGGCCCCGGGGTGCTCATGGCGTCACCCGCGGTCTCGGTGGGGCCGTCCGTCCGGCACAACTGTGTCCCAAGCGTCAACTGCGGTCTCCTTCTTGCGGGGGTCGCCCTACGAGCCGGGCGTGAGCGTCTCGGGCGGGGTGCCGGTTACGCGGTCCTGCCGAGGGACTCGCGCTGGCCCCCGCCGGACGCGGTCCGGGGCGAGCTGCCCGAGCGGCGGGCCTGGGCGGGGCGGCTACGGCGACCGCGGGACGAGGAGGCGCTGCGCTTGGGGCGTTCCGTGACCGGGTTGGTGATGGTGACGGGAACGCCGGAGGGCGCCTGGGCACCGGTGATGCGGCCCAGCTCGGCCTCGCCGGAGCGGACCTGGGCGGTCTGCGGGGTGATGCCGGCGTCGACCATCAGCCGGCTCATCTCGCGGCGCTGGTTGGGCAGGACCAGGGTGACGACGCTGCCGGACTCACCGGCGCGGGCGGTACGGCCGCCACGGTGCAGGTAGTCCTTGTGGTCGCTGGGCGGGTCGACGTTGACGACCAGGTCCAGGTTGTCGACATGGATGCCACGGGCGGCGACGTTGGTGGCCACCAGCACGGTGACATGGCCCGTCTTGAACTGGGCCAGGGTCCGGGTGCGCTGGGGCTGGGACTTGCCGCCGTGCAGGGCGGAGGCACGTACACCGACGGCCAGGAGGTCCTTGGTCAGCCGGTCGACGGCGTGCTTGGTGTCGAGGAACATGATCACCCGGCCCTCGCGGGCGGCGATCTCGGTGGTGGTGGCGTGCTTGTCGGCGCCCTGGACGTACAGCACGTGGTGCTCCATCGTGGTGACCGCGCCGGCCGACGGATCCACGGAATGGACCACCGGGTCGGTGAGATAGCGACGGACCAGCAGGTCGACGTTGGCGTCGAGAGTCGCGGAGAACAGCATCCGCTGGCCCTCGGGGCGTACCTGGTCGAGGAGCGCGGTGACCTGGGGCATGAAGCCCATGTCCGCCATCTGGTCGGCCTCGTCCAGCACGGTGATGCCGACCTGGTTCAGGCGGCAGTCGCCACGGTCGATGAGGTCCTTGAGCCGGCCGGGCGTCGCGACGACGACCTCGGCACCGCCGCGCAGGGCGCTCGCCTGGCGGCCGATCGACATACCGCCGACCACCGTCGTCAGGCGCAGCCTCAGCGACTGGGCGTACGGGGTGAGAGCGTCGGTGACCTGCTGCGCCAGTTCGCGGGTGGGCACGAGGACCAGGGCCAGCGGCTGACGGGGCTCCGCACGCTGCCCGGCGGTGCGGGCGAGCAGCGCCAGGCCGAACGCCAGGGTCTTGCCCGAGCCGGTGCGGCCACGGCCCAGGACGTCCCGGCCGGCCAGCGAGTTGGGCAGGGTCGCCGCCTGGATCGGGAACGGCTCGTTCATGCCGAGGCTGGTGAGCTGCTTCAGCAGCGGGGACGGCATGTCGAGGTCGGCGAAGGACTCGACGGGAGGCAGTGCGGGGGTGCGGGTGACCGGCAGCGCGAACTCCTGCTTGGTCGCGGCGGGCCGACGCCCGTAGCCGCCGGAGCGGCTGGGGGCGCCCGAACGCCCGGAAGCACCGGAGCGGCCGGCTGCCGGTGAACGGCGGCTGCCGCCCTGGCCGGAGCCCGCGGGGCTGCCGCCGCGGCTGCGGGAATAGCGGTCGTTCGAGCGAGTGGTGCGGTTCATGCAGAACCTTCCTCGATGCGGCGCGTATCGAGAATTCCGGCAGCAAGGCCGCACGGAGCTTCACAAGAACGAGCCGGGAAAAAGACGAAACGAAGCACATGAGCGTGACCGCCACATGTGTCGAAAGAGCGGATATTCCCGCGAAGAGATCGAGGGGGAATATCGATGGGGGCGGTGGAAAACCTTGCCCGTTCCCGTTCCGACGCGCTGTGGCAGTCGTACGGGCTGTCCTGCAGGCTCATCAGGCCCGGTACGGGCGTCGATGAGGAGTTACGGCACGAGACTGGGGCCCGCACCCAAGGTGCGGGCCCCAGCTCATGGAACGCGTCAGCGTCAGGCGGGAACGATGTTCTCGGCCTGCGGGCCCTTCTGGCCCTGCGTGACGTCGAAGTTCACCTTCTGGCCCTCCTGCAGCTCACGGAAGCCGGAGGACGCGATGTTGGAGTAGTGGGCGAACACGTCCGCGCCGCCACCCTCCTGCTCGATGAAGCCGAAGCCCTTTTCCGCGTTGAACCACTTCACGGTGCCAGTAGCCATGTCATATCTCCTTAAACGGGGCAGTGCCCTGGGCCCGCAACGTGCGAACCCGGCGTCGCCGCGATGATTGCCCCGTCCGGAAAGACACCGGAAATAAAAGAGTGCTCTCACCGGCACGATGGGTCGATGAGGGCACTTGAAGTCTTGGGAACCACAACTGCAACTGAGATCAACAGTAGCACGACGCGGGTCTTGGGTGCTCAGGATTCAGGTGGGCACCTCGGAGCCCCGGAATGCTCTGCCACTCCAGGAGTTATTTTCTGCAGTGGCCGCATTAGATATTTTTCTCGCGGATATACGGGCCGGCGCTCAGTGGTCGCTGTAGCTGACGTCGCCCACGGTCCAGGCGCTGACGTCGTCGAGCGCGATGCGGTACATCCCGCCCGTCTCCGGAATCCCCAAGGTGCCCTGGAGGATCCGTGCGACGTGGAAGTGGAGATGGGTGGGAAGCTCGCCGGCCTGCTTGGGGCGGTCCGTGCCCGCGGCCGTGAACACCGCGGCGAACGCGCCCAGACGGTCGGAGTCCTTGAGGACTTCCGCCACGCGCTGCCGCCACATGGCCTCGGGGGCCAGCCGGCCGGTGATGACGGCCCCCTGGACCACCACGGTGAGCGACATCTGATTGCTTCGCTCCGACTCCACCAGATCGGCGATGCCGGCGAGCAGTTCATCAGGCTTCGACATGACCAGTGATTCTACTAGTGGCATCGGGTGTGAGTGGACGGAGATTTCCCTGCTGCTCCGAGGTAGGAGTGGGCGCCCTGCCCGTGCAGAAAATCTGTCGTGGCGAGAGTAGACATGCGTGCCCGTCAGCGTTAAGGTCGTGTCCAGTAGCCAAGAGGTCAACTCAGGCACGGCACGGCAGTGGAGGTACGCCGGCCACTACCCGGACACCGCCCAGCCCGGCAGGCCCGGCAACTTCGCGCTCGCCGGGCACCGGAACACCCACGGTGAGCCCTTCCGG